>JAYQOY010000001.1:0-145237 GCA_038145075.1 Schleiferiaceae bacterium
TCTCTTTTACCCTTAAACTGTGTGGTGGACCTTCGCCGCGCGCCGGGACTTTCCGTTGATTTGCCAAGCTCTAGCCCTCTAGCCCTCTAGCCCTTAGAAAACTCCCGCTCAACGCGGTCGATGCCTTTGATGCCTTTTAGAAGGTTTGCGAGGTTGCTGAGTTGGCTTCGGTCTGTTACATGGACCGCGATGGTGCCCGTGAATACACCGTCCACAGTATCAATGTGGAGTGATTTGATTTCCATATTGAGTTCATTGGAAATCAATGACGCAACCTTCATAATCAAGCCGGACGTATCCATACCTGAGAATCGAAGCGTCGAATTAAAGCCTTGCCCTTCTTGTCCACTTGCCCAGCGAGCGATGATCACTTTTTCGGCAAATCGACCCTGGAGGTGAACGGCATGACGACAGTCCGTGCGATGGACCTGAATCCCGTTTTCTTCCACAAAACCAAAAATCTGATCCCCTTGGATGGGGTGGCAGCACGTGGCCAAGCTGTGTTCCAAGATGACTTGGTCCGGGCCAAAGACAATACGGCGGGAGGATTCTGAAACGTCCTTTAGCGTTGTGCCCTTCGGACGGAAACGGCGACGCAAATATTGGTAGAAGCCGCCGGATTCCTCTTGGATGAAACCGCGGAGGTGCTCGGTGCCAAATTGGCCTGAACCAAAGCGTTCGTAGAGCTCCTTGGGATTGCGCAAACTGAAGAAATTGAGCATTTTTTGGGTAGTGCTCTGATTTAATTCGGTCTTCGCAATTTTAAGTGCACGCTGAAGAAGTCGCTTTCCGCGGTCTTGGGCATCACGCTGGTGATCCCGCAAGTACTGGCGGATTTTAGACTTGGCCTTGGGCGTCACCACCCAATTTTCCCAATCAGGCTGTGGGCGTTGGGCATCGGAGGTGAGGACTTGTACTTGGTCACCGCTTTGAATTTCATAGCTGAGGGGGACCAGTTTCCCGTTCACTTTTGCGCCAAGGGTAGACATCCCAATATCTGTGTGAATGTCAAATGCGAAATCCAGGGCAGTTGCGTGCTTCGGCAAGGTTAACATTTTGCCCTGAGGGGTGAAGGCAAAGACCTCTTCATTGAAGAGTTGAAGCTTAAACTGATCAACAAATTCAACGGCGCTATCGCCCTGATTTTCAATGGCATCTCTAATTCGATTAACCCATTCATCCAATGCGGCATTTCCCGAATTGTCCTCCTTGTACCGCCAATGGGCTGCATAGCCTTTTTCGGCTTCTTCGTCCATGCGTTTAGAGCGAATTTGCACTTCGATCCAATGCCCTTCAGGCCCCATGACAGTGATGTGGAGAGATTCGTATCCATTCGCTTTTGGAGTGGTTATCCAATCTCGCAATCGACGCGGGTTAGGTCGGAATACGGCGGTAATCCCGGAATAGGCCCGCCATATGTCCGCTTTTTCGCGTTTGGCGTTGGTGTCTAGAATGATGCGAATGGCATACTTGTCATAGACCTCTTCAAACGTGACGCCTTGGTTGAGCATCTTACGTCGAATAGAAAAGATGCCTTTATTACGTCGTTTCACCTCAAAATCAAGGCCTTCAGACTCTAGTAGAGACTCAATACTCTGCGAGAAGCGCTCGAGGTAGATCATGTCGTCTTCTTCAGCTTCCTCCAACTTGCGTTCAAGCTCTTCGTAGGTTTCTGGTTCGGTATATTTCAGGCCTAAATCCTCAAATTCCGACTTAATGTGGTAGAGGCCCATTCGGTGTGCCAAAGGGGCAAAGATGTAAAGGGTTTCACTCGCAATTTTTAACTGCTTGTGGTAGGGCATTCCGTCCAAAGTGCGCATGTTGTGCAAGCGGTCCGCCATCTTCACCAAAATCACTCGAACGTCATCGCTGATGGACAGCAATAGTTTTCGAAAATTCTCCACCTGCATGGAGCTGGATTGGTGGTCAAAAATGCCCTGAATTTTCGTCAATCCTTCCACCATGTAAGCAATAGAGGGCCCAAACATGTGCTCCAAATCCTTTCTGGTGTAGTCAGAATCCTCCACTACATCGTGCAACAAAGCGGCAGCGATAGACTGAGGACCGAGGCCAATCTCCTTGGTAACGATGAGTGCGACGTCCAGGGGATGGGTAATGTAGGGTTCGCCCGATTTTCTCCGAACGTCCTTGTGGGCATCCGCAGCCACTTTGTACGCTTTGCGAATCAACGCCACGTCTTCTTTGTCCCCGCCGCGGGCTTCCACGGCACGGATGAGGCCTCGGTATTTGTTCCGAACTAGTTTTTCGAAGTCGACGCTGGATTCCATGACAATGCTGGAAGTAAGGTAGCAGAAACCTCGCCAAAGCCAATGCGCAAGCCGTCTTTTTTGCAGTACCCACGCATCGTTACCGTATCGTGGTCCTCAATAAAACTCCTCTGGCTACCATCCGAGAGGGTGACCGGCTCTTTCCCGTTCCATGTAATCTCGAGCATGGAGCCGAAGCTTCCCTTTACGGGGCCGCTAATCGTCCCGCTTCCCATGCAATCACCGGCATTGATCAAACAGCCATTGATGCTGTGGTGGGCGAGTTGCTGGGCCATGGACCAGTACATGTACTTAAAATTGCTTTGGCAAACGGTCGTTTCTGGATGTCCTTGGGGTGCAATGCTTACTTCCAAATGCACATCCACATTGGCTCCCGAAGGATCCTGCTGCAAATAGGGCAGGGGACTGGGGTCTTCTTGACGGGGTCGATCGGTTCGGAAAGGCGTCAAAGCGTCCAATGTGACAATCCAGGGTGAAATACTGGTGGCAAAATTCTTCGCCAAGAAGGGCCCAAGGGGTACGTACTCCCATTGCTGGACATCGCGTGCGCTCCAGTCGTTCAAGAGGGCAAGGCCAAAAATGTATTCTTCCGCGCGTTCCACGGGGATGGGCGTCTCGCCGGTGGGCCCGTCTCCCGTGATAAAGGCCATTTCGAGCTCAAAGTCCACTTTGATGGATGGGCCAAATACCGGCGCAGGATCGTTGGGGCCTTTACGTTGACCGTTCGGGCGTCGGATGTTCACGCCGCTTTCCACAATGGTCGAACTGCGGCCATGGTAGCCCACGGGTAGGTGCAACCAGTTAGGCAATAGGGCATTGGCTGGATCGCGGAACATACTTCCCACGTTGGTAGCATGCTCCCGAGAGGCGTAGAAGTCTGTGTAGTCGCCAATGAAGACCGGTAAAACGGCACCTACCTGGGCAATGGGCCATTCAATTTCCGCGCGTTGGCTCGCTTTGCCCTCGAGGTCAGATCCGGCTGCGTAGAGTTCGGCAATTCGGCTGCGAACCGCACGCCAAATCGGGCGCCCCAAAGAGATGAACTCGTTCAAAGCTTCTTGCCCAAATAAGCCTTCGGGCAATTCCAAATCGTCAAAGTAGCCCAACTGCTGTAGCGCATTCAAATCCAAGGCAGTATCTCCGATTCGGGAAGCGCAAACAAAGACCTCATCGGGTCGCTCAATCACGCCGAACGGGATGTTCTGCAAGGGGAAGTCAGACTGTTCAGAAACCGGTAGAAAACTCTGGGATTTTGGGTCGGAGAGGGGGTGCATTTGGCGTACTTTTGAGGCACAAGTTACCACCAATCTTATGGAACACGATAGCGCAATTTTCCAACTTATTGAGGCTGAGAAGCAACGTCAAATCAACGGCATTGAACTCATCGCCTCCGAGAACTTCACCAGCCCGGCCGTCATGCAAGCCGTGGGCTCCGTGCTAACCAATAAATATGCGGAGGGCTATCCCGGTAAGCGCTATTATGGAGGCTGTGAAGTTGTGGACCAAGTGGAAGATTTAGCGCGCAACCGTGCCTGTGAGCTTTTTGACGCGGAATACGCCAATGTACAGCCCCACAGCGGTAGCCAAGCTAACGCGGCGGTCTACCTCGCCTGCTTGCAGCCCGGTGATACCATTATGGGCTTTGACTTGAGCCATGGGGGACACTTGACCCATGGTAGCCCGGTTAGTTTCTCCGGAAAGACCTACCGGGCCGTGTTCTACGGAGTGGAGAAGGAGACCGGTCTACTCAACTACGATACGATTCGCGAGATTGCCCACCGCGAGAAGCCAAAAATGCTCATCTGTGGCGCATCCGCCTATTCACGCGATTTGGACTACGCCAAATTCCGTGAAATCTCCGACGAAGTAGGCGCCTTGCTTCTAGCGGACATTTCTCACCCATCAGGCTTAATTGCCAAAGGCTTGTTGAACGATCCCATGCCACATTGCCACTTTGTGACCACCACGACCCACAAGACCTTGCGCGGACCACGTGGCGGTATGATCATGATGGGCCAGGACTTTGAGAACCCTTGGGGCCTTACGACGCCAAAAGGGGAGATTCGCATGATGTCCAACCTCCTGGACATGGCCGTTTTTCCTGGCATTCAGGGCGGTCCCTTAGAGCATGTGATTGCTGGTAAAGCGGTTGCCTACGGAGAAGCCTTGCAGGACGACTACTTCAATTACATCGTTCAGGTTCAAAAGAACGCACAGGCGTTAGCAAGCGCCTTGGTGGGGCGCGGTTACGAAATTATTTCGGGCGGAACGGACAACCACCTGATGCTGATTGACTTGCGAAACAAAGGCGTCACCGGAAAGGTGGCAGAAGCGGCCCTGGTTCAAGCGCACATTACTGCTAACAAGAACATGGTGCCCTTTGACGATAAATCGCCTTTTGTTACGAGTGGTATTCGACTCGGAACCCCTGCCATTACCACGCGTGGCTGTGTCCAATCCGACATGGACAGCATCGCCGGATTTATCGATGAGGTGCTAATGAATGCCGAGGACTCCAGCAAGATCAAAGCCGTTGGCGATGCCGTGGTTGCCATGATGAAGGACAAGCCTCTGTTTGCCTAACATGCGTCCGCAGGTTACGATTGAGGCCACCGTCCACGCGGACGTAGCCACGGTGTGGGCTGCTTGGACCGAAGGTGAGCATATCACAGGTTGGAATTTTGCCGATCCCAGCTGGCATTGTCCATGGGCAAAATCGGACGTTCGCGTGGGTGGTTTCTATACGGCCCGTATGGAAGCCCGTGATGGCAGCTTTGGCTTTGAATTCGGAGCCACCTACACCCTCGTGGAGCGCCACAAGGAACTACATTCTACGATGGGAGACGACCGCAAAATTTGGGTCAGCTTCGAAGAAGTGCCCGGTGGGGTTCATGTGGTCGAACGCTTTGAAGCAGAAGACCAAAATCCTGTGGACATGCAGGAAGCGGGCTGGCAAATGATTCTTAACAATTTCAAAGCCTACGCGGAGGGTTTGTAATCTTCGGCATTCGCTTTGCATGTATGACATAAAAATGGCACTCATGCGCACACACCTTTTTGTCTTTTTATGTATCGCACTAAGCCAAGTGGCCTGTGCACAGTCGAATTTCAGGGCAATCGCCCCAGGAAATATCGCAAATGGACTAATGCCTACCGTTCGGGGCGCTATCGAAGGGCCATCGCGTCAAGAAATTGGCCAAGGATTGAAAGAAGCCTTGGATGCGGGTGTGTCAACGGGTGTGACACAACTCAGTCAGGTAGGCGGCTTTGCCCAAAGCCCGGTCTACCGCATTCCTTTGCCGCCAGAGATCAAGGCTTTGGAAGATAAAGTGCGCAAGAATCCGGTGTTGAACGCCACGGTGGGTCCCAAGCTCGATGGGCTGATTGCAGCCATGAATGAAGGTGCGGAAAAGGCCGTTCAAGAAGCGGCACCCATTTTCAAAGAAGCCATCCTTACCATGACGATACAGGATGCACTCGGCATCCTTCAAGGGGGCGACGGTGCCGCTACGGCCTATCTCAAAAGTGAGACGGAACCCTCTGTGCAACAAGCCTTTGCGCCTGTCATTGATCGCGCTTTAAAAGCCGTAGATGTGGCAAAATACTGGACCCCGCTGGTACAAGCCCTCAATGCAAATAAAGGTCTGCTCGGACTTTCGCAGGACATAGAAACGGATTTGCCTACCTATGTGAATCAGCGAGCCACAACCGCCATGTACCAAGAAATAGCGGTGCAAGAAGCTAAAATCCGAAAGGACCCAATTGCTCGTACAAGTGATCTCTTGAAGAAGGTATTTGGGTCCAAACTAGCACAAGGCTAAATCCATTTACCCCAGATAAAAAAAGAACCCCCACGGTGTGCATCGCGGGGGTTCAACGTATCATGGAATTCCTGAGAATTCTACAATGCGGCAAATGTAGCCTCAGCCGCACCGCGCTATGTGCGTTAAATCACCCAAAGCCCCTACCTTTTTAGGATGAAAAGAAACCGCTTTGGAGTTACACTTTTGGTACTTGTACTTGCATCAGCGTGCGTGTGGGGCCAAACGGTGAAATCGGAAGATGTCTTTGTGTATAGTGGGGATGATGTCCTCAAGGGCACCATGAGCCACGTGAAGCAGGCTAGAAAATCCCCTAAAACACTGGCCATTATCCTACCCGGGTCAGGCCCAACAAATCGGCACGGAAATGGAACGGGTCCCTCCCTGCAAACGAACATGTACGATCAGCTTGCGGAGGCACTTCAATCCCATGGTTTTTCCACGTTGCAAGTGGATAAGCGGGGTGTCGGAGAGAGCACTTTGAAGGGGGGAGAGGGAAGCTGGAGCTATTCGGGCAATGTCCACGATTATGAAGCCTGGTGGGCGTTGGGGAAGCAAGCAGGCTACGAATCCCTCGTACTTGTGGGCCACAGCGAAGGGGGGCAAATCGCCTTAACCTGGGCAGCAAAACGCAGACCACAAGGCTTGAAGGGGCTTATTTTGCTAGCTCCGCCCGGAGAAAATGCAGCGGATATTCTGTGGCAGCAATTGAGCCGCCAAATAGCCCCAGACTCTGAGTATGGCCTATTTGCAAAAACTAGTTTGGATAGTTTGCGGGCAGGCCATCTTCTCGGACGTCCTTCGCCACCGGCATTGCTTTCGCTCTTTCGGCCCTCCATTCAGCCCTACTTGGTGGACTGGTTCCAGGATGAGCCGATGGAAAACTTGAACGCCCTGCCTGCCGATCTGCCCATTCACATCTTCTATGGGGGCAAAGACATTCAGGTTCAACCTTCCGAAGCTATGCGTGAATGGGGGGCGCAAAACGGCCCGAATGCGCATCTTTACACCTGTCCATCCATGACGCATACCCTAAAGACCGATATACCCAGTCAGCGACTTGCTTCGTACTCAGACCCCGATTTACCATTGGATGCCGAGTTGGTCCAGTATTTGGGGGCGGCACTCAAAACTTTGAAGTGAGTTCATAAAAAAAGCGCCGTGCTAGACTGCCTCTAGGCACGGCGCTTCCAGGTATTAGACTGCTTTAGAAATACATTGCGTAGGAGAAGATGGGGAATCGGAAGGTGTCCCAGAATCTTTCAATAATGGGATTGTCGTAGTCATAAATGATGTAATAATTGGGATCACTTGGCTGTTGGGTAACATCCACCACACCATCATAGTTGGTATCATAGCCAAGAATTGGGTACTCCGTTTGCTCATAGGAATACCTGGCACCCAAGAAGCCAATATTCCAGTAGCGCCGATCGCGCTTCGTGTAGATTCGGAATGCGGGAGCAACCAAGTAGGTTTCAACCTCCGGCAAATACCAACTTTCAAATAGTAAACCCGTTTTTCCGCCAAAATCCTTGTAGCCCGCTACATTCAGGGCCAGCCCATCTAATTCACCTGCGAAATCCCCGGTACCGAATCCATAGCCCGCGCCAAACGTAAAGTTGGCATTCGGTTGGCCCATCGTCACTACCGCGAAAGGAAGGCCAAAACTGGCTTGACCAACGGTTGGCATGCCGTACAAGGCCCCAACCTTCGCCGTGGTGTAGTCGTTCACGTTTATGGAATAGCCACCATTGACGTAGACCCCTAAGAAAGCTGGGGTTCCTATTCCCAAAGTAAGATTTTCAGTTGGTGCATATTGAACATCGAGCAAGGGACCAATCCAGTTGAGGTAGATCGAGTCTTTGGGCAAGTTGTAACCACTAGGGCTAAAAATATACCGGCTGGAGTGTAAGATGGCACCTTGGCCGTTTTGGCCAAATGCCACCGTGGTCGCAAAAAGGCCTACAATAAACATCCATTTTTTCATGAGGGGCTTCGGGTTTTGGTTTCTACAAATGTCTCTGAATTTCTCCGATAAAAACTAGCGATTATCAGGTATTGAGCATTTTAAGTTTGCAATTTTCCGTAGGCTCAATGGAGTCTTGCGTTCAAACATTTTCGCTTTGAAAACCGCATTGAGCACATCTTTCAATTTGCGTAGAAACTACCTTTCAGAAAATTCCAACCCAACTACGCATGAAGAAATTTACGCTTTTACTTGTAGTCCTACTGGGATTGGGCTTTTCAGCTCAAGCCAGCCACCTCATCGGTGGAGACCTTTCCTACCAGTATGTGTCGACAAGTGGTGCGACTTCTACGTACAAAGTCTTACTCACCTTGTACAATGATGCCTATGGCGCCTCGATGCCTCAAACAAATACGGTTACCGTAACAGGCGGCGGCGCGACGTATTCGGTGCTCGTCAACTTGACCAAGCCAGCCTATTCGGTCACGAATGTGGGAGGAGGCCTTTGCTCCAATGGCGGTAGCAATTTGCAGGTGCATGAATACGCGGGTACTGTGACGTTCAACTCCCTGGCGAACTACACGTTTTCCTGGTCAGTATGTTGCCGACCCAATGGAGCCACCACGCTGGTAAACAGTGCCTCCCAGCAAATTTACTTGGAGGCCAAACTCAATTTGGCCAGTGGCTTGCGTCCGTACAACAACGCGGTCAAATGGGCGCCCATGGGAAGTTTGAGTGGAGCCGTTCACCAACTTCACCAGCAGAATATGGCGACGCAGGAAATCGATGGCGACAGCGCAGCGCTGGTGCTTCGCCCGGCCTTGTCTGCCGCAGGAACCTCCGTCGTCTATGCGACGGGTTATAGTGCTACAAATCCCTTTGATTGTAGCCCATCTCACCCGCTGACCTTGGACCCCACTACGGGTGTTTTGACGTTTAAGCCGTCCACAACCCTGCAGTCTACGATTGCCTTCCGCGCGGACGATTACGTCTACGACAGCACCAACGGTGCGTGGTACCGCATTGGCTATTCCATGCGCGAAGTACCCGTCTACATCACCACGGGCGGTGGCGGTACGATTCCGGTGGATTCAGCTACCTCTGTAAATCCAGGGGTTCTCGATCTGTACTTACACAACAAAGTTTTCAAGGGGTCTATCACGGATGGCCTGAACGAATTTGAATGGACCCAGTCAGGGGTCAGCAGTGGTTTTGCCAGCCAATTGAGCGCGAATTGGGACACTGCGGTGATGACAGATGTTCTTTCCTTGAGCCTTCCCAATGCGATTTCGGGCATGGGCAAGTTGATTGTCTATACTGCGTCTGATAGCAGCACGGCTGTGGGTCGATGCGGTAAGGCCCTCGCGGCGGATACCCACACGGTGTATTTGCCCTTTGTTGGCGCCATCATGGTGGGCTCGACTACTCCCACTTGGATGTCTACGTCTACCTACCAGTTGAGCTCTACGGCTATGATTGATTCGGTGACCTGGCTGTTGAATGGGGGTACATGGGTATCCTATCCCGCTACGATGTCGGATCCAGCGGAAGTTCAGTGGACTGCTGCAACAGGTGAACTTCAAGCAGTTCGTTGGGGCCGTTTGGTGGCCGATACGGTCCGAATTCAAGTCCAAGTCCAAGGCGTTGGCTTGGATGAATCCGACGCCTCACAGATTCAACTGATGCCCAACCCTGCAAAGGACGTTTTGTATTTAAGCCAAGCCCCGCAGGGTCAAATGGTCCTCTACACTCTCATGGGACAAATCGTGAAGACCTTGGATCCGAGTGCTCAGGTCCACGTTGCAGACCTGCCCAATGGCTCCTACGTCCTTTCCTGGGAGAGTCCAGAAGGCCTTGAACGCCGAGTCTTCTTGGTCCAACACTAAAAAAAAGCCCACTCCGGTGGGCTTTTTTTATGGGTGTAGCGCCAGCCGGTAATGGCAAACCACTGCGCCAAATAGGGGGTGCTCTGAACAGCTCAAACAGGTAAAACTCAGTGCCTCTAGGGTCTTGCGGCTTCGTGCATTGTCTTCGTTGGCGTAGGCGTCCACAGTGGCCAGTTGGAGGTGCACCTTCGCATGGCTCAATACGAGGCGACTCGCAGCTTGAATCCAGCCCTGACCTTCAAATTCGGGCAAAAGCGCAAAGCCCAAGTCCGGAGTAGGGGCATCAGGTCGTGACACGAGCCCGCAAACCCCCATGGGTTGTTGACTCGACCGATTAACTACAGCCCAAAGACCGTAGCCCATGCGTTCATAGGGTTCCGTGTAAGCTCGAGAAATGTATGCAAGAGAGCCCTTCAGCGTCTTGGTTCCACGATCACCAATATGCTGTAACCAGCCCGATGTATTGGTGAGCTTTTGAATAAAAGCGGCATCCAACGGTCCAATTTCCCGAAAGTAGAAAGCCTGGTCAGGCGAGGAGGGAGGAGCTGTCATGGATGCACTTTTTTACCACTCGTGAAGGAGGGTACTCGAAGGTAGGTACAAAGGATGCTTGGGGCTTCCGTCCTTATTTACTCCCATGTGAAAAAATCGGTGATTCCCGGGGCTAAAATGATGGGCAATTGGGCCTCCTTGCAATCCCCAAGCGCAAACGATATCGGAATGTGTCGCCAGAGCATCGAGAAAAAATCGATCGTGTTCCGGGCCTTTCGGACGTGGATGTGCACGCAAAGCATTGGGATCTGGTGTTCTCAAGGAGTAGAGGTTAATGACGCAGAGTCCGCCGTAGCCCCACGATTGGGCAAAACCTATGCAGCGTCGGAGGGTAGGGTCATCTTCGGTTGCATCGGCTGTGCTGGGATTATACAGGATAAAAAGCACAGTGGATTTGCTACTGTCCCAAATTCGGGTCAGCGTGTACCGATACGTTCGGCAAATGGAAAGTTCACTCTCTTTAAACATTTAACCTCTTGAGGTCTTGTGAGGAACCTCAAATTACAGGAAAGTCCTGAGACTTAGAATCGTACTTTCGCGGAAGGTATGGAGCCTGGGATTCGCCTCAATAAATACATCAGCAGTCACGGCGTTTGCAGCCGGAGAGAGGCGGATCGTGCGATTGAATCCGGGGCCGTTCGTTTGAACGGTCGAAAAGCGGTTCTTGGCGACACGGTGAAGCCGGGCGATCGGGTGGAGGTGCATGGTCAGGTGCTTCATGCGGAAGCCAAACCTCAGGCGGTCTTTATTTTGCTGCACAAGCCGGCGGGTATCACGTCGACGACGGATCGAAGTATTCGTGGGAATGTGGTCGACTACATCCGTTACCCGGAACGCATTTTTACGGTCGGACGTTTGGACAAGGATTCGACGGGGCTCTTGCTGCTGACGAACGATGGCGATTCGGTCAATAAGATTCTGCGGGCGGGCAATGCGCACCCGAAGGAGTACTTCGTACGGGTGAAGAAGCCTATTTCGGATGAAGCGATCCAAAAGATGGCCCATGGGGTTCCCATGCTCGGGACCCGAACGCTTCCCTGTGACATTCGCCGAACTGGAGCCAACAGCTACAAAATCATTCTCGTACAAGGTTTGAATCGCCAAATCCGACGCATGGCTGAATACGTAGGGAATGAAGTGGTCTACTTGGAGCGCACTCGCATTATGCACCTATCGAGCGATGGATTGGAGCCCGGCAGCTGGCGGGAATTGACAGAATCAGAGGTCCGCAAGCTACAAGCGGCCGTGAAGGACAGCGATGGCGGTCCCACGGCTCCCAAGGCCGGGCCACGTCCCAAAGACTTCCACCAGCCTGGGGCTGGCTACCGAGGGAAGCCCAGAAAGGGACCTCGTAAGCGGTAGGTGAAGAGAACCATAGCCGGATAGCCTGGCCCCTTTGGAATTAAAAAACCCAGGCGATTTGCATGGGTTGTTGTCCCGAGTAGCGAAGGGGGGAATAGTGGGCGCGGTGCGGCCCATGTTCCCTGGGGGGTGCTTTACACGTGAAGCAAACCCGAACAGCTTCGCTGTGCTGGTTTTTTCATTCTAGCTCGCCCTCGAGCAAGCTCGGTACGCTCTAAAATGAAAAAACCCGAGTCTTGCGACCCGGGTTTGCTTCTGTGTAGCGAAGGGGGGAATCGAACCCCCGACCTCAGGGTTATGAATCCTGCGCTCTAACCATCTGAGCTACCTCGCCGTGAGAGGCGGCAAAAATAGGACAAGACAGGCATTTGGGCAATTGCAAAGATGATTTTTGCAAAGAAGGCAAGTTTGGCCCAAAATGAGTTTTGCAGTTTGGAACGAAGGCCTATATTGCGACTCAAACGCTTTGAATACACCATGTCCGATCGCAAGAAAATTGTCCTTGAATTCCCAGTGCGCAGTTCTGCGGCTATGTTGTACAACTTCCTGTCTACGCCTAGCGGTTTGGCAGAGTGGTTTTGCGATGATGTGAATTCGCGCGGGGACAAGTACACGTTTATGTGGGGAGATTCGGAGGAAATCGCCTTTTTGGTCCGAAAAAAGCAAAGCCAGTTCATCCAATACAAATGGGAGCACGACGAGAGCGATGAAAAGTTCTCTTTTGAATTCCGGATTGAAGTGGATGAGCTGACCGGGGACGGCCTCCTTACCGTAACCGACCATGTGGAGCCCGAAGAGGAGCAAGAAATGCGCCTGCTGTGGCAAAGCCAAATTACCACCTTGCTTCGCACGATTGGTTCCTAAGTAGGTGCCATGAATAAAACTTACACGCATACGTTTTTTCTTTTTTGGGCCCTGTTGGGCTTGATGTACGTATTCGTGGGGTCCCATGCCTTCATGCACAGCATTCAGGACGATCGATGGCTTTGGGGGGACCCCCTTTTTCAGTTGTGGACCCGGTTAGGTGAAGGCTGGCTCATGCCCCTGGCATTTTTCGCCCTCTGGAGGGTGCATTCGGATACCCACAAGCGGACGGCTGCCCTAAAGGCGCTTGGTGCAACGGTTCTCCTGGCCATCCTGCTTCCTCAGGGCATGAAGTGGGTGTTTTCAGACAGTCCGCGTCCCTGGACCGTTTTCCCAACGGTGCACGAGCTTCCGGGTTTGGTGAAGAGCTTTTATAAGAGTTTCCCTTCCGGACATACAGCCTTTGGCGTAGCCTGGACGGCGGCATGGGCCACGTTAGCGCCTAAAAAGTACCAATTTCCACTGGCGATGGCGGTGGTAGCCCTTGGCGTAGGATTTAGCCGAATTCACTTGCACATGCACTGGTTGCACGATGTCATCGCGGGCGGCCTTTTGGGCCTGGGATGCGCGTATGTGGGCATTCGGTGGTCAGGATTTACCGAAACACACTAATTTCACTTCATGAAACTACTCGAAAACAAAGTGGCGCTAGTCACAGGCGCTTCTAAAGGAATTGGAAGAGCTATTGCACAACGATTCATCGAAGAAGGAGCCAAAGTGGCCTTTACGTATTTGTCCAGCGTTGAGAAGGGCCAGGCATTGGAGGCTGAACTGATTGCGATGGGGGGTGAGGCAAAGGGGTTTCGTTCGGACGCTTCCAGCGGTGAGCAAGCCGAAAAACTCATCAACGACATCGTTGAGCACTTTGGTCAAATTGACATTATCGTCAACAACGCAGGAATTACCCGCGATTCTTTAATGCTTAGAATGTCAGAAGAAGACTTTGATGCTGTCATCAACACCAATCTAAAATCTGTATTCAATACAACTAAGCATGCTCAGCGCTTTATGATGAAGCAACGCGCTGGTAGCATTATTAATATTTCTTCTATTGTCGGAATCAAAGGCAATGCGGGTCAGACGAATTATGCTGCCTCCAAGGCAGGCATTATTGGTTTCACCAAGTCGGTTGCCTTAGAGCTCGGCTCTCGTGGTATTCGATGCAATGCGGTAGCACCTGGATTCATTGAAACGGAAATGACCGGCGTTCTGGATGAAAAAGTTGTACAAGCGTGGCGCGATGCTATACCCATGAAGCGCGGCGGGCAGCCGGTGGATATAGCCAATGCCTGTGTTTTCCTTGCGAGTGATTTGGCGTCCTATGTTTCGGGCCAAGTACTTCAAGTAAATGGCGCATTACTTACATAACCAACCCATTACATTTTGTAAAGCGCAGCTCTCGCTGCGCTTTTCTTTTTTAGAGTCGGCTGCGTTTTAAGCCTCGGCTGATTTGGGTTGAATGCGCAAGGTGGCCAAAGCCGCTAAGAGGAGCAGCATGCCCGCAAACAGAATGGCCTGTCCAGGGTGGTTGCCCAAGAAGTGCTTAGCGATGTAGCCAAAGCTCAAGGTCTGGATGATCATGGGGATAACGATCATCATGTTTAAGATGCCCATATAGACGCCGTAGCGCTCTTTGGGAATATCGTTCACCACGAGGAGGTAGGGCACGCCCATCATGCTGGCCCAGGCCACGCCAAAGCCCGCCATAGGCGCAAAGAGAAGGTAGGCGTTGTGAATAAACGGGAAAGCAAGGAGGCCTGCGCCGGCAAGGGCCAAGCAAAACGCGTGGAGGCGTTGAGGGCCAAAGCGCTTCGCCCATCCGACGAGGGCAAAGGCACTTAAAAAGGTCACGATGTTGTACCAGCCATTGACCAGGCCGGTCCAGCCGACGGCTTCTTGGTAGGCTTCAGGTTGACCCATGGGGGTGGCGTTCCAAACCGAGAGGGCAATGGACTTGGCAGCATTCTGCCAGTAGACGAAGAGGGCATACCACTGGAAGAGGTAGACGAGGGCCAATTGCCACATGACTTTGGGCATGTGCAGGATGGCATCGACGATTTCCATGTTTTGGGCGAAGAGGATGCGGAGCTGGGTTTTGCGTTCGGCCCATGCAAGCACTTTGTGCAGCAAGCGACGGTCAAAGAGCAAGAAAGGCAGGAGGGCGATGCAGACCGCAAAGACGATCAACGTGGTGAGGATGGAGAGGAAGAACTGGACGACGGGGTGCGGCAGACCTTCATTGTGCGCCCGGATGGCCGCGATCTCTTCCTCGCTAGGCGGAATTTCAGGCGTTTTGCGCATGCTGTACCAGACCGAACCTATACTGCAAAAAGTACCCAGAAAGAAGCTGGCGTAGACCCAGATAGGCAAGCTGCCATAGGTGCCAGGAATGTACTTCTGGAAGACAAAGAGCGACACGTTGGCCAAGGTGATGCCCAATCCCGTAAAGAAGCTCTGGGAGAGGTAGCCCGTGCCGTACTGCTCCTCCGGAAGTTTGTCGGCAATAAACGCGCGGTAGGGCTCCATAGCGGTATTGTTGGCCGCATCGAGCACCCAAAGCAGACCCGCAGCCATCCATAACGTGGAGCTGAAGGGGTAAATCAGGAGCGTCAAGCTGCACAGCAAGGCACCGATGAAGAAAAAGGGTTTGCGGCGACCAAAGCGGGGCGACCAGGTCTTGTCGCTCAAGGCGCCAATGATGGGTTGAATGAGCAATCCTGTCATGGGACCAGCCAAATTCAAGATGGGCAACTCGTCCGGGGCGGCTCCCAGCATGTCGTAGATGGGGTTGACCGCGCTCTGCTGCAGGCCAAAGGAGTATTGGATTCCAAAGAATCCGACGTTCATGTTGATAATCTGGGAGAACGAGAGGGTAGGTTTTGCCATGCGTCTAGGTGCTAGGGATCCTTCAAGGGTTCGTGAATTTCCGCATTTTTTCCGAGCCCGCGACGCGGGGAATGAAAAAGGGCGGCCCCGCTGGGCCGCCCTTCCATCTTTTTTCTTTTCCGGGATTATTCCGCGGTAGGAGCTACCAGATTGGCAGCTAGGAATTCGCGAAGTGCATCGGGCTCCAGGTTGCGTGCCACGATGGTTTGGTCCGGGCCAATCAGTACGTTCTGTGGGATAGCACGGATGGAGTAGGCCTTGGAGGCGGAGTTGTTCCAACCTTTGAGGTCTGTCATCTGAGGCCAGGTAAGACCGTCTTCCTTGATGGCGCCCATCCACTTGCCGTAGTCGTCGTCGAAGGCTACGCCTACAATTTCAAATCCAGCAGCATGGAAATCTGCATAAACCTCTACCAAAGCAGGGTTTTGTCCGCGGCAAGGGCCACACCACGATGCCCAGAAGTCTACCAAGGTGTAGCCTTGGCCCAACAGACTGACCAAGTTCACGTCCGTGCCCAAAGTATCTTTCTGGTTCAAGTCCAACACAGGTTGGCCGATAGCCACGCGCTTTAACGCTGTTACGCGTTCCTGAAGCACCTTCACATCGTTGGAGCCGTAGGCATCTTCGGGAACGCCCATCAGGACGCTATCGAGTACCTCAACTTCCTCCATGTACATGTAGCGGTTGGCAATCAAAGCGCCCAAGGCGCCGTTTTCCATGGCGAATTTTTTGTTCTCCTTTTGAAGCTTGTCGTATTCCGCTTGCAAGTGGTTGCTAATCGAGTCGACCGTAGCCGTATCGCCCATGGCTTCCGCCGCTTGCAATGTTTCATTGAAGGAACGTGCGTAGTCGCTAAAGGCGGTCTGCTTGTCGTTGAAGGTGTTGAAAGAGGTCATCTCTTCGGTGCCTTCCAAGCGGCCTGTGAAGGGCACTTCACTCGCATCGCCCGCAAGGGTCAAGGTGCCACGGTAGCCCCATCCAGCGATGGGTTGGGGAAGTCCTGCAATGCGCACGTAAAAGGACGTGGGGCCTGCAGGAGCGAATGACAAGGTGCCTTTGCCGTCCTCCAAAACAATAGAGTCCGCCGCGTACCAGTCAGCAGTGTCGCGAACCATAATGGTCGCCCAACCTTCTTCTTCCGAAGGGTTGAAGTTCTCCAGGGCAATCTCAATTTTGAGGTCGCTGGGTTGACAGGCTACCAAGAGCGCTAAGGCTCCAGAAGCCAAAAGGAATTTGAATGCTTTCATGCCGCGAAGATATATCTTTACGGGATGCGCAAATACACGTCAATTTTCACAGTAGCCGCGTTGACGGCACTCAGTTTTAATGGGTTAGGGCAGGGAATGTGGTTCCCGGAAGATGCTGCTGCTCAATACGATAAAATGAAAGCTATGGGCATGAAGATGTCCTGGAACGACATTTATTCGGAAGGTGGTTCTGGAAGCCTCAACGATGTCGTCGTTCACTTTGGTGGCTTTTGTACGGGCGAAGTCATTTCAAGTCAAGGCTTGGTGCTCACTAATCACCACTGCGGTTTTGATGCCATTCAAACGCATAGTTCGCTGGAAAACAATTACTTGAAAGATGGTTTTTGGGCCGAAACCCTAGCCGACGAAAAGCCCAACCCCGGGCTCTATGTAGATTTCATTGTGAAAATGGAGAACGTGAGCATGGAAGTCTTCCCGCTGATCGCGCAAGGCAAGAGCGAACGCGAAGCCATCGCTGAGGTTCTCGAAGTTAAAATGGCGAACTACCCCTCTAAAGACGGCTACATGGGTCATATTGATGCCACGTACGCGGGCAACGAGTACGAACTTACTATTGCACGCCGCTATTCCGACGTTCGTCTCGTGGGAGCTCCACCCAGTGCGGTGGGTAAGTACGGGGCGGATACGGACAACTGGGTCTTCCCACGTCACACGGGGGACTTCTCGATGTTTCGAATCTACACCGCCCCTGACGGCAGTCCTGCGGAATACAGCGCAGACAACGTCCCCATGCAGGTGAAAAAGCCTTTGGTGGTTAGCCTGAAAGGAAGCGAAGAGGGCGATTTCTCCATGATTTACGGTTTCCCCGGCCGTACCACCAGCTACTTGCCCGTGTCCGAAGTGGTTCAGCAGTTGGATGTGATGCTTCCTGTCCGCGTAGCGATGCGGGATTTAGTTCTTAGCACTTGGGACAGCGCTATGCGTGTGGATCCTGCGGTTAAAATTCAATACGCCTCTAAATACGCCTCCGTCTCAAACGGCTGGAAGAAGTGGATCGGTCAAATCGAGGGCATGGAAGCCGCACATGGCTTGGATACGCTCCAAAAACGCGAAGCGGCCATGGTGGCATGGTCCAGCAAGCAGTTGCTCAACCAAGGGGCGGCCGCTGCCTTGGTGGCTTCCTTTGCTGCACAGAATGCCGCTCTTGAGAACGACCGCTTGGGCTTGGTCTATTGGCAAGAAGTATTGCCGCGTTGGGAATTGGCCACGTGGAGCCGTTTAGCTCAAGACTTGGTGAACACCTACGACAAAGGGGGCGATTGTGGGCCTGCTATTGCCGCTTTGCAGGACTTCCACAAAGACTTTGTTCCCGAATTGGACCGTCGCGCCTCCAAGCGCTTGGTAGCAGCATGGCGCGCCGCGGGGGAGGAAAATCCCGCATTGGGCGTTCCCTTGGAGTACTTCGCTGAGACCGAAGCCTTTATTCAAGGCTACTTCAATCCAGACTTGTACAACAGCCTGCCTGCTGTGTCTGCAGATGCCGAAGTGGCTGGCCTGGTAGCTGCGCACCGCAACCACTTGGCCTTTTCGCTCTGGCCAGACTTGTTGGGTATGTACCGGGCGCATTCGGGCAGTTTGCGCGAACCTGAAAGCGAATATGCTGCTGGTATGAAAGCCTGGATGCACGAACGCATGCAAGCCGCCAATGAAAACGGGGAAGGAATCAACGCCAACATCGCATCGGATGCAAACTCTACATTGCGCTTTGCCTACGGCCGTGTAGGAGGATTGTCTCCCAAGGACGGCGTAACCTATAAGCACTTCACCACGGCAGATGGTATCCTGGACAAGTACATCCCGGGCGATTACGAATTTGACCTTCCTGAGGATCTTAGGATCAAATTGGAGGCCAGAGACTACGGGATGTATGCGAACGCAGACGGGGAATTGCCCGTGTGTTTCTTGGCGGCCAACCATACCTCTGGAGGCAATTCAGGCAGCCCTGTCTTCAATGCAAAGGGGGAGCTGATTGGATTGAATTTTGACCGCATTTGGGAAGGCACGATGAGCGACTTCTATTTCACCCCGGAGCGCTGCCGCAACATCATGGTAGATCTCCGCTATGTCATGTGGGTGGTGGATGTCTACGCGGGCGCGGATCGATTGATTCAAGAAATCAAATTCAGTAAGTAAATAGGGCAGGGGTTAAGGGCTTTGCGTCCTACTTTTGCGCCTGCATATTCAACCCATTAGTACTCGTACGTATGAGCGTTCTCGTAAATAAAAACTCCAAGGTTATAGTTCAAGGTTTTACCGGCAAAGAAGGCACCTTCCATGCCGAACAAATGATCGCCTACGGCACCAATGTCGTTGGCGGCGTGACGCCCGGAAAAGGCGGACAAACACACTTGGACAAGCCGGTGTTTAATACGGTGAAGGATGCGGTGGATGCGACGGGTGCGGATGTTTCTATTCTTTTTGTCCCGCCTGCGTTTGCAGCGGATTCGGTCATGGAAGCGGCAGATGCTGGCATCAAAGTCATAGTTTGCATCACCGAGGGCATTCCTGTAGCAGATATGGTGAAAGCCAAGCCCTATGCGGTAGCCAAGGGTGCGACCCTCATCGGTCCCAACTGTCCAGGTGTCATCACTGCAGATGAGGCCAAAGTGGGCATCATGCCTGGTTTTGTATTCAAAAAGGGCAACATCGGTATTGTGTCCAAGTCCGGCACCTTGACGTACGAAGCCGCAGATCAAATCTGCAAAGCAGGTATGGGTATCACCACGGCTATCGGCATTGGCGGGGACCCCATCATTGGAACCACGACCAAAGAAGCGGTAGCTCTCTTGATGAACGACCCCGATACGCATGGCATTGTCATGATCGGTGAGATTGGTGGTCAACTGGAAGCTGAAGCTGGAAAGTGGATCAAGGAATTTGGCACCAAGCCCGTTGTAGGCTTTATCGCGGGTGAAACTGCGCCTGCAGGTCGCACTATGGGCCACGCGGGCGCTATTGTCGGTGGAGCGGAAGATACGGCTCAAGCTAAAAAGGCCATTCTGCGCGAATGTGGTGTTCACGTGGTGGATTCTCCCGCAGATATCGGCACCAAAATGGCTGAACTCTTCGCCTGATGCTGCGCACCTGGCATGCAGGAACCCTATTGAGCGACGCGGAAGCCTTGAGCTTTTCGCGTCGTTCGCATTTGTACGGGGATGGGGTCTTTGAAACCATGCGTGTTCACCAGGGCCGCATCTGTTTTTGGGAATCGCATTACTTCCGCTTGATGGCCAGCATGCGCATCCTTCGAATGGACATCCCCATTGCTTGGGGACCGGATGAAATGGAAGCCGAAATCCTTTCTTGTGCGCAGTCTAGCGGTGATTTGCGTGTCCGTCTTTCGGTTTGGCGCGAAGGGGGACTGGGCTATGCGCCCCAAACGGGAGCTATCGATTGGGCCCTCCAAGTGGAGCCTATACCCGGCGCCAGCTATCCCCATCCCGTGCAGGAGCTTAAAGTCGATCTCTTTCAAGAGCACAAAAAGGCGTCGGGCTTGCTCAGTACGTTGAAAATGAGCCAGTCTGCCTTGTACATCTTGGCAGCTCAATTTGCACAGGAGCAGGGCCTTGACGATTCCATTGTACTCAGCACAGACAATCGATTGCTGGAAACAAGCCGGGGCAACCTTTTCGTTTTGAAGGATGCTACCCTGAGCACGGCGCCATTATCTGACGGGGCTTTGCGGGGTGTGATGCGGGAGCAGGTGCTGCGTTTGGCCTCTGGATTTGGCTGGGCCGTTAATGAGGAAGCGTTGAGTCCCTTTGCACTGCTTGAAGCGGATGAAGTGTGGATGACCAATGCGGTGTCTGGCGTTTCAGCCGTAACGGCCTACCGCAAAACGACCTATGGGACCGAACAGGCTACCCGCATGCAAAACGCTTTGCGGGCGAGCGCACTCCGTTAATTAAAGGTTGGATTCCGGGGGGCGTTGCTCCAAAACTTAAAGTCCGGGGGTAAATGGCCGCGAAGGCTTTGGTAGAGGTCGTCTTCGGACCCCAAGCAATTCACCATATTCCCCGGAATGACGGCCCAACTGCCTTCTTCGACCTCTCCGTCCAATTGCTGCGCACTCCACCCTGCATAGCCGGCAAAGAAGCGAATGTGCCCTGCCTCCAAGCGCCCAGAGAGGAGTTCTTGGCGCATGGTTTCATACTCGCCTCCCCAGTGCAAAAAGCCATCAATGGAATGGGAGCCGGGGATGAGGTCAGGACGGCAGTGAAGAAAAAACAAGGAGTCTTGATCCACCGGGCCTCCAATATGCAGGGGTAGGTCGGGCCAATCGCCTGCTAAGGCTTCTGGAAGTCGGTATTCCGCCGGGTCGTTGAGCACAAAACCCAAGCTTCCGTGGCTATCATGGTCAGCCAATAGTACGACGCCCCGTTGAAAGTTTTCATCCTCCAAAAGGGGGTGTGCCAATAAAACTTGACCACGTTGGATAGAATGCACGGAAGGCTGCGCCATATCTTCTAATTTAGCAAAACGTATGCGATTAGACGACGATCGAAAAGAATATGAGGCTGGGAGCCTTGGGGATTCCATGCTTCAGGCGGATCCTTGGGGCCTTTTTGAAAGCTGGTTGGCGGAATACCGCGCTACGGGCGCGTCCGATGCCACGGCTTTTGCCCTGAGTACTGCCGCTTCCAATGGGCAGCCCGATGCCCGCATCGTCTTGTTGAAAGCTATTTGGGATGACGGCTTGGTCTTTTATACCAATTACGATTCGAAGAAAGGCCAAGACCTGGCATCCAACCCGCAAGCCCATGCCTTGTTCTTTTGGCCCGTCTTGGAGCGTCAAATGCGGATTTCTGGTCGTGTTGAAAAAGTGGACGCTGCCACCAGCGATGCCTACTTCCATTCCCGCCCCGTTGGCAGTCAACGCGGAGCGATTGCTTCCGCGCAGTCCCAGCCCGTTTCAGGTCGTCCCGCTTTAGAGCGTCAATTTGATGCCGCTGAAGCTATTCCGGAAGCTGAATTGCAGCGCCCTCCTCACTGGGGCGGCTACGTGCTTCGGGCGGAGCGTATGGAGTTTTGGCAAGGGAGACCGAGCCGAATGCACGACCGAATCGCTTTTACTCACACTGAATCTGGTTGGTCCGCGCTACGCCTCCAGCCCTAGTTATTATGTCCTCTATGACCACGTTTGCCGTTGTAGGATGTGGACGCATTGGAAAGCGTCACATCGAAATGATTAAGAACCTACCGAATGCGGAGCTAGTTGCCGTCTGTGACGTGCTTCCAGCCGCTGAATTGGGCTTGGCAGGGGAGGTACCCCTTTACGGAACCTTAGAGGAGCTCTTAGCTGGCCATTCCAAGGTGGATGTGGTGGCCATTGCCACGCCCAATGGCTACCATGCCTCCCAAGCCCTTCAGGCCATTCAAGCGGGCGCTCACGTAATCATTGAAAAACCCATGGCCTTGCGTCGCTCCGACGCGGAAAAAGTGTTGCACGCAGCCCTTCAAAAGGGGAAGTACGTCTTTGGGGTCATGCAAAACCGCTACAGCCCGCCCAGTGCTTGGCTGAAAGAAGTTGTCGAGAGTGGACGACTTGGGGACATCTACCACGTTCACGTGAACTGTTTCTGGAACCGAGACGAGCGCTACTACCATCCCGGCGACTGGCATGGTACAAAGGCCTTGGATGGTGGCACACTGTTTACCCAGTTTAGCCACTTCGTAGACATCCTCTACTGGGTATTTGGGGACGTTGAACCCACGGCGGTTCAACTCAACAATTTTAACCACCCGAATAGCATTGAATTTGAAGATTCCGGCATGGTCCACTACAAGCTCGGCCAAGGGGCAGTGGGGTCCTTGAACTATTCAACTAGTGTTTGGGACGCTAACCTGGAGTCGAGTATGACTGTGGTCGGTGAGAAGGGCTCCCTAAAAATTGCAGGCCAGTACATGAATGAAGTAGTGCACTGCCACATCGAGAACTACGAGATGCCTGTATTGCCGCCCAGCAATCCCCCCAACAACTACGGCCCGTACAAAGGATCCGCAGCGAATCACATCTACGTGTATGAGAATGTCATGCGTGTATTGAATGGGGAAGGGCCTATCACCACGAATGCCCTGGAGGGTCTAAAAGTGGTGGATATCATTGAGCGGATCTACGCAAAGGCGAAGTAGAACGGTAGGGGCCTATGAGCTCCCATTGTTTTGACGGTGATTTACGAGTTTAGCGCAGCCGCGCTAAACGTTTAAAATGAAAAAAGCCGCCCGAATGGGCGGCTTTTGCGTTTAGGTGATTGCGTGAATTAAAGCTTAGCGCCCAATTCGGCACCTGCCTTAAACTTAGCTACTTTCTTAGCAGCGATCTTGATGGTCGCGCCAGTTTGGGGGTTGCGGCCCTCACGTGCACCACGTACAGATACGCTGAACGTACCAAAGCCTACAAGCGATACTTTATCGCCTGAAGACAAAGCGCTACCTACATTACCAGTGAAAGAATCAAGAGCTGCTTTAGCTTGTGCTTTTGAAATTCCTGCATCAGCTGCAATAGCGTCGATGAGTTGTGCCTTGTTCATGCTTTTAGGTTTAATGATTAAAAATTTGTTTTTGGTCGATAACAAATATAAACGAATACGCAGTATACACAAGGGTTTGCATCGTTTTTTAGCGCTTTAACTCAAATTTCCCACGCATTCTAAAACCCCGGAGAAAGTCCGAAACATCCATTTTCCGCTTTCCGGGCCATTGGACTTCTTTTAAATTCAGAAGGTTCTCACCCTGAGCGAGATGCACGGAGTTATCTGTTATAATTAATTTAATAGAAAGTACATAATCATCTGTTTTAGAGATGTTTATTATTTCTGAGCCGAATACCTTGATTCGATCATTCGGGGATTCTTCCATAGCCAAGGAAGCTCCCGGGTAGCTGTCGCAGGCCCGAATGCGATTGTGCATTTGGCGGAGATTAGAAAGCCGCTCTAATTCGGTAAAATCTGCAAATATCTTTGGGGCCAATCGGGGATTTTCAACCAAAATCTGGGCTTTAGGCGTGCAAGATTTGTGGTTCAAGGCCTCAACCGTGCGCACAGCCAGCGTGGATCCGGCCGCCATAAGTCGTGCGTACAAGGAGGAAATAGTCTCATTTGGAGCAATGGAAAGGCTTTCCTGCAAGAGGATAGCTCCTTCGTCAATGCGCTCGTTCAATAAAAACGTAGTAACACCTGTGGCCTCATCCCCGTTGGCAAGGGCCCATTGAATGGGTGCCGCACCGCGGTAATTGGGCAGGAGGGAAGCATGAACATTGAACGTGCCCATGGGCGGCATGGCCCAGACTTCTTTGGGGAGCATCCTGAAAGCGACGACCACAAATACGTCTGCGCAAAGGGCCTCAAGCGCTTGCAGAAATTCAGGATCCTTGAGTTTAGAGGGTTTGAGGACGTTTAAACCGAGGTCCCCTGCTGTGTCCGATACATGGCTAGCGCGAAGCGTTTGGCCACGACCTGCTGGCTTATCGGGGGCAGTTACGACACCGACGACCTCCATAGATTCGCACGCTGAAAGGGCATGCAAGGTGCCGCTTGCAAACTCGGGCGTTCCAAAAAAGACAATTCGGGTTAGGCGCATGGGTAGTAGATTCCTGATTCAGCTCGTGACCACAAAGTTCGTTGAATTCCTGTGCGCAAGGCTTCTTGAATGGCCTCTGCGGCGTCAGGTAAGAGGTTTCGCAGCTCGGCAGCGCTTCGCGGAGACTCGTGGAGCAAGGCTAGGATATGACCCTGAATGGCCAAACTGCCACGCTTTGGAGGCTGGAGACAGCGGTCGCAACGGCCGCAAGATGGGGCATCCACTTCGCCGAAGTACTGCAACAAGGATTGCATTCGGCATGCATCGGTATGTAGAAAGTGGAGCATGGCTTGGGCGCGTTCGCCTTTAGCCGTGCGAAGCGCTTGGATTTTTGAACGGGGAATAGGCATTCGGCCTTCTTGAGCGCGAGGAAGCCTCCACGTAATCACGGTTTTGGCCTCTACATGTTCCCAGGTGAGGAGTCCAGCGCGCTGCAGGCCATCGAGCTGTTCGTAGAGATCCGGAATGCTCATATGCAGCTGGTGTGCCGTTTTCTTCGCAGAAAACTTTACGGCTGTGCCAAAGTGTTGCTGACGGGCCAAGTGGTACCCAGTCTCTGCCAGCATGGGCAATCCGGACAAGGCCTCCACCAAGGCATGGCCATGGACGTTCAGCGTGTAACGTGCCTGTTCCGCCCAACGGTCGTGTAAAAGAAAGAGTTCCTCGCGTTCAAAGGTTCGCAATGCGGTGGTGACCCAATTGCGGGAAACGTCAAGACGTTCGGCCAGTTGTTCGAGATCCACCGCCTGTTTGAGGTCTTTTCCGTCGCCGACCGCTATTTGCCCTATGCTTCCAAGCAAGTTGTACACCCGGCTTAAGTCTTCCCACTGCAGTTCTTCCTCCTGCAAACGCTTGACGTAGACAGTTTCTACCCGGCTATCCAGTAAAAAATAGGCGTTTGCGGGCTCTCCGTCGCGTCCCGCACGCCCCATCTCTTGGTAGTAGGACTCTGGGGAATCGGGAATGTCTAAGTGAAAAACCTGCCGAACGTTGGGCTGGTCAATCCCCATTCCGAACGCATTCGTAGCCACCATAACGGGCGACTCCCCTCGGGCCCAGGCTAGTTGGTTGGCACTGCGCTCCTCCAGCGTCATTCCTGCGTGGTAGGCACGAGCCTGTACGCCATGTTCTTGCAGACGTTTGGCCCATTGTACGGTTTGGCTTCGGCTGCGGGTGTAGAGAATTTGGCGTCCGTTATGGGCTTGCAGGAGGTGCAAAAGGGTCGCCTCCCGGTTGGAGGTTGGGTGGACCGAAAGTGCAATGTTTGGTCGGTCAAACGAACGTTGAAACACCGGTGCTTCCCCTAGCTGCAAAAGGTCTCGGATATCTGCAAGAACTGCCGCTGTTGCCGAGGCTGTGACGGCCAAACAGGGAACGTCAGGCAGGGCCAGTCGGAGCTTTCCAAGTTGGGTATAGCTGGGCCGGAAATCATGCCCCCACTGACTGGCGCAATGGGCCTCATCGATAGCCAGTAAACGGATGGGCAAGTGAGGGAGGCGTTCCAAGAAGCGTTGGCTCAATGCCCTTTCGGGCGAGATGTAGAAAAAGGCGAATTCTCCGGCAATGGCACGATCCATCCAAGCATCCCAGGTCTTCAAGGGCACGTCGCCCGCTAAGGATTGCGCGGCTATGTTTCGGCGTTGTAGATCCGCCACTTGATCCTCCATCAAGGAGATTAGCGGAGAGACCACTACGGTAAGACCTTCACGGGCTAATCCTGGGACTTGGTAGCATAGTGATTTACCGCCGCCCGTCGGGAGGAGGGCGATACCGTTACCGCCGCGGGCGACGTGGTGCACAATTTCGAATTGGCCAGGGCGAAACGAATCGTAGCCCCAAACCTGATGGAGTAAGGAAGTAAGTGCCTCAGTGGTCACGGAGGTACTGGAGCATAAAGGCTACGCGCTCTTCCACGGTGCCGGGAGGGACTTCAATGAGGGAGTAGCCTTCCGCCTCGTAGGTACGCTTCAGCGATTCGTGTATGGCATGGCAGGTTTCAAACGGCTCCCAGCGTCCCTCGTCCATTTGGTAAATTTCCTCCCAAGGTGGGAAGATGAAGACGTCGGAGTGGTAGGGGAAGCGGCTTGGGTCCATGTCCGCTGGGATGTCTTTGTCCCCCGCGTCCATGTAGGCCAAAATATCGAGGAGCGAGCGGTCGTAAAAGACCGAACCGGACAGCCAATCCGCTGATTTGTGCTGTTCCGCACGCAGTTTCCAAATGGCACGTGAGAAGGCAATTAAATTTCGCCAGGGGTCGGAGCCGCCTGTTCCGTAGCCCGTTTCATCCCAATATTCGCGTGAAACCTCCTTCATAACGGAGAAACCCTGCGCTTCTAATGCCTGTACGACGGTGGATTTTCCCGTACCTGGAGCGCCAGTCAATACGATTCGTCGAACAGGAGCAGATGCGTTGTTACTTTGGGGTGTCATTATGGATACGGTTGCCTTTAAAAACTTGCTGGAGCAAAACTACACTTGGCCCAGCATTTATATGTTCAAATTTGTCTGTCCAGCTAGCAATGAAAACATTGCCTACCTGGAGGGTTTGTTCAATTCGGAAACGTCCGAAATCCAAATCCGTCAGTCCTCCAAAGGGAACTTTGTCAGCGTGACGGCCAAGGAATTGATGCTCTCTGCGGATCAGGTCATAGAGCGCTACGCCAAGGTCAAAGAGATACCGGGTTTACTTTCCCTCTAAGTCTTCGTCCGCCGTGGCTTCAGCGGTGGGTTCCTCGTCTTTTTTTGAGGCTTTTTTTCCGCTTTTGGATTCCTTTGCTGGAGCTTCCTCGCTGGCCTTCTCAATGAGCAGGCTGAGCTTTTCCGCTTCTGACTCCACACTGAAGTGAATGGTGTCTCCGGGGTGAGCGAGGCCTTTAACGATTTCTTCCGCCAGCGGATCTTCCACAAACTTTTGGATAGCTCGTGCCAGCGGGCGTGCACCGTACTTGGGGTCGTAGCCTTTTTCGCCAATAAACTGAATGGCTTCGTCGGACAGATGGAGTTCGTAGCCAATACCTGCCATGCGCTTGATCAAGGCGGCGGCTTCGATCTTCACAATTCGGCTAATGTCTTCTTTCTCCAAAGGATTGAAGACGATGACGTCGTCGATTCGGTTCAAGAATTCGGGCGCAAAAGCCTTCTTCAAAGCACTTTCAATGACGCCTTTGGCCAAATCATCCGCATTGTCTTCGCGCGTCTTCGTGCCAAAACCAACGCCCGCACCAAAGTCCTTGAGCTGTCGTGAACCAATGTTGGACGTCATGATAATCAAGGTATTCTTGAAGTCCACTTTGCGGCCCAAACTGTCGGTCATGTGTCCTTCGTCTAGGGCTTGAAGCATCAAATTGAAGATGTCGGGGTGGGCTTTTTCAATTTCGTCCAGCAAGATCACGGAATAGGGCTTTCGGCGCACTTTCTCTGTGAGTTGGCCACCTTCTTCATAGCCGACATAGCCTGGAGGCGCCCCAACTAAGCGCGAAATGGCGAATTTTTCCATGTATTCGCTCATGTCGATCCGAATGAGGGCATCGGCGGAATCAAAGAGCTGAACGGCAATCTCCTTGGCGAGCTGGGTTTTTCCAACGCCCGTTGGGCCCAAGAAGATGAAGGAGCCAATGGGCTTGTTGGGATCTTTCAGGCCCGCGCGGTTTCGCTGAATGGCCCGCACCACTTTAGTTACGGCCTCATCTTGGCCAATGATTTTGGACTTGATGCTGTCCTCCATGTGGGCGAGCTTGTCCAATTCTTGCTTGGCGACCTTTTTAACGGGAATGCCCGTCATCATGGCGACTACCTCTGCAATGTGCTCTTCCGTAACGGGTTGACGATTTTCACGAAGTTCTTCCTCCCAGCGGGCTTGGGCTTTGCTGAGTTCGGCTTCCAAGTTCTTTTCGTCGTCGCGGAGCTTGGCTGCTTCTTCATACCGCTGGCGGCGCACCACGTCCATTTTCTGCTGGCGAACGCCTTCCAAATCCTTTTCCAGTTGAGCCACTTCTTCCGGCACAACAATGCTCGTAATGTGGACGCGGCTGCCCGCTTCGTCCATGGCGTCAATGGCCTTGTCGGGAAGGTGGCGATCGGAAACATAGCGTACCGTAAGTCGAACGCAAGCTTCTAAGGCTTCGGGCGTGTAGCTGACGTTGTGGTGGGCTTCGTAATTCGGCTGAAGGTTTTGCAGAATCTGAAGCGTTTCCTCGGGGGAAGGGGGATCCACCATCACCTTCTGAAAGCGACGCTCTAAAGCGCCATCCTTTTCAATGAACTGGCGGTATTCGTCAAGGGTCGTTGCGCCGATGCATTGAATTTCACCGCGTGCTAAGGCAGGCTTAAACATGTTGCTAGCATCCAAAGAACCCGTAGCGCCACCGGCCCCTACGATGGTGTGGAGCTCATCAATGAACAAGATGATGTCGTCGTTCTTCTCCAGCTCGTTCATCAGGGCCTTCATGCGTTCCTCAAACTGACCTCGGTACTTTGTGCCCGCTACAAGAGACGCAAGGTCCAAGGTTACGACCCGCTTTCCATAGAGGACGCGGCTCACTTTCTTTTTGATAATTCGAAGCGCTAGGCCCTCCGCAATGGCGGATTTGCCCACTCCTGGTTCACCGATGAGCAGGGGGTTGTTCTTCTTTCGGCGCGACAGTACTTGGCTCACGCGCTCAATCTCTACCTCACGGCCCACGACGGGGTCGAGTTTGCCTTCTTCGGCGAGTTTGGTCAGGTCACGGCCAAAGTTGTCTAGAACCGGCGTTTTGGACTTGGGGTCCGCGCTGGCTTTGCGACCACCTGAACGGGCAGTGGGACTATCCTCGTCCTCATCCTCGTGCAAGGAGGCTGTTGGACGTTGACTTCCACGGCTGGATGAGTCGGAATCCTCCATGAACTTCGACTGGTATTCCGCTTTAACGGTTTCGTAATCGATGGCCATATTCTTGAAAACACCCGTCACAGGGTCATTTTCGTTGCGCAGGATGCACAAAAGAAGGTGCGCGGTGCGAATGACTGCACTGGAGTAGAGTTTCGCCTCCAGGAAGGTGGTTTTAAGTGCTTTCTCCGCTGGACGGGTGAGCGGGATGTTTTTCCGCGGCGAAGCGCTTGGGTCGCCCAACTCGGTCAGGCCTTCCACTTTTGTCCGTAACTGGCTTAAATCCAGACCCAAAGACAATAGGATTTCCACGGCCGACCCTTGGCCTTCCCGCACGAGGCCCAAGACTAAATGTTCTGTGCCTATGCTGTCGTGGCCCAGGCGAAGGGCTTCTTCCTTGCTATAGCCAATCACGTCTTTGACGCGTGGCGAGAAATTTTCATCCATACTTCCAAAGTAACCAATACAATGCCAAGTGTTGCACCGCTGTGGATAAGAACATTTATAAACACCAAATTGTGCATAAAACGTGGCTTAAATCCGCGTAAACACTGCATTTAAGGGGGGTTCAGGGTGTATTTTTACGGGATATACCATAATCTGACAAAATGGCGGACGCTGAACGTATTATTCCAATAAACATTGAGGAGGAAATGAAGAGCTCCTACATCGATTATTCGATGTCGGTCATTGTATCCCGTGCCTTGCCTGATGTACGCGACGGATTGAAACCGGTACACCGCCGCGTGCTTTTCGGCATGAACGAAATGGGCAACTTCGCCTCTCGCTCGTACAAAAAATCCGCCCTTGTTGTGGGTGAAGTCATGGGTAAATACCACCCCCACGGCGACTCCGCGATCTATGATACGGCGGTGCGTATGGCCCAGAACTGGTCTTTGCGCTACACCCTGATTGACGGACAAGGAAACTTTGGTTCGGTCGATGGCGACTCTCCTGCAGCTATGCGTTACACGGAAATCCGGATGCGCAAGATCACGGAGGAGATGGTCAAGGACATCGATAAAGAAACCGTTGACTTCAAACTGAACTACGACGACTCCCGCGAGGAGCCTACCGTACTGCCCACGCGTATCCCCAACTTGTTGGTCAATGGCGCTTCAGGTATTGCTGTGGGTATGGCGACCAATATGCCGCCTCACAACCTCACGGAGACGGTGAATGCCACCATTGCCTACGTGGATAATCCTGAGATTGATGTCGACGGCCTTATGCAACACGTGAAAGCCCCTGACTTCCCCACAGGAGGTATCATTTACGGCTACGATGGCGTTCGCGATGCCTTCCATACCGGTCGCGGCCGGATTGTGGTTCGCGGACGTGCGACCATTGAAGAGGTGAATGGGCGCGACTGCATTATCGTTTCGGAGATTCCCTACCAGGTGAACAAGGCTGAAATGATTAAGAAGACGGCTGAACTGGTCAACGAGAAGAAGCTGGAGGGCATTAGCGACATCCGCGACGAATCGGACCGAAAGGGCATGCGCGTCGTATATGTTTTGAAGCGCGATGCTGTGCCCAACGTGGTCTTGAACAAATTGTACAAATACACGCAGCTCCAGTCGAGCTTCAGCGTGAACAACGTCGCGCTCGTTGCAGGACGCCCTGCCACGCTGAACTTGCGCGACATGATCCATCACTTTGTGGAGCACCGTCATGAAGTCGTAGTGCGCCGAACGAAGTACGAACTGGCCCAAGCCGAGAAGCGCGCCCACGTCCTCGAGGGCTTGCTGATTGCCATCGATCATTTAGATGCAGTCATTGCCTTAATCCGTGGATCAAAAACCGTGGACGATGCACGGGATGGCTTGATGAGCAAGTTTGGCCTGTCGGAAATTCAGGCGAAAGCCATTTTAGAACTCCGTCTTCAGAAGTTGACCGGCCTTGAGCGCGACAAGATTAAGGCTGAATTCAACGAGCTCATGGAGCAGATTACCTATTTCAAGCGCATTTTGGACGAGAAAGAACTTCGGATGAGCATCATCAAGGAGGAACTCGTGGAAGTCCGTGAGAAATACGGCGATGAGCGACGCTCGGAGATCGAATACGCAGGGGGTGACATGCGCATCGAAGACATGATTGCCGATGAGGACGTGGTCATTACCATCTCCCACATGGGCTATGTGAAGCGCACCCCACTAACCGAATACCGCACCCAGAGCAGAGGAGGGGTTGGAGCGCGAGGCGCCACCACCCGTGATGAGGACTTTATCGAACACGTCTTTGTCGCCTCCAACCACAATTACCTGCTCTTCTTTACCGAGCAAGGAAGGTGCTTCTGGTTGCGCGTCTTTGAGATTCCTGAAGGCAACCGCACGAGCAAGGGCAAAGCCATTGTCAACTTGATCAATATTCCCCAAGACGACAAGGTTCGTGCCTTCATCAACACCAAGGATATCAAGGACGAGGAGTATGTGAACTCGCATTACGTCGTGCTTTGTACCACCAAGGGCATCATTAAAAAGACCACCTTGGAGGCTTACAGCCGTCCGCGCGTCAATGGTATCAATGCGATTACCGTGCGTGAAGGCGACCAGTTGCTGGAAGCGCGCTTGACGACGGGCTCCATGGAGATTTTGATGGCGGTGCGTTCGGGCAAAGCCATTCGCTTCCCTGAAGAGAAGGTGCGTCCGATGGGCCGAAATGCCTCCGGCGTTCGTGCCATGGCGCTCGATACCGACAACGACGAAGTGGTAGGCATGGTCTGTACCGACAGCGACCAAGAGTCCATCTTGGTGGTGAGCCAAAACGGCTACGGCAAGCGCACCTTGGTCGAAGATTACCGTGTGACCAACCGGGGTGGTAAGGGTGTTAAAACCCTGAGCATCACGGAGAAAACCGGTGATTTGGTAGCCATCAAAGTGGTAACCGATGAGGATGACTTGATGATCACCACGAAGAATGGCATCATGATCCGAATGGAGATGAGCGAAATCCGTGTGATGGGCCGCGCGACACAAGGTGTTCGCGTCATCAACCTGAAGTCGGGTGTCGTCATCTCTTCAGTGGCTAAAGTGCCTCACCAAGAAGACGAGGAAGCGGCCGAAGTACTTGAATCAGGTGCTGAAGGTGGAGTAGAGGGGGAGACTCCTGAAGCTCCTAGCGCTGAAAATCAAGAATAATTTTCACCTAAACGTAGATTCAACGCCCGGCCCAAAAGGTCGGGCGTTATCTTTGCAGCCAATTATTGACTCTATGAAAACGACAGCATTCTTTGGAGCTCTGGTTTTGTCCATCTCCGTTTTTGCGCAAGCGCCCAGCGTATCGAGCGCCAAAATCGCCATGGACCGTGGAGATTTGACCGAAGCAAAAAAGTACATCGATGAGGCAACAGGCATCATCAACGAGCAGCCTGCCGCCGAGCAGAATCCCAAGTTGATGCCCAAGTACTACGCATACCGTGGTCAGGTCTACTACAAATTGTACAAGGACGAAGCCTTAACACAGCCTTCCTACTTGGATGAGGCCGCCAAGAGCTTCAACGACTGTATTGCGTATGAAGCGGCTAGCAAGAAGCAGCGCTACAGCAAGGAAGCGAATGAAATGCTTCCCTACATCGGTCAGGACTACATCGCCTTGGCGGAAGACCTGAACTTCAATCAGTCTGATAAAGCTGGTGCTGTAAAAGCGTATGAAGCAGCGTTGGAGCTCCGCAAAGGCTTGGGCACTTTGGATACCTTGACCTTGAGCTACATCGGATTCTTGTCACAAGATTTGAAAGACTATGAGAAAGCGGAGAGCGTTTACAAAGAATTGATCCGTTTGGAGTTTAAGAACATTATGTGGACGGGTGTTTTGGTCGAAGATGGCCAGCGCTATCCTTTCCCTGACAAAAAGACGTTGGACTTCTACGTTCAGACTGAACGTGCCTCAGAGCCCCAGCGTTCGGAGAGCACGGAACATGAGTTCTACACACAGCTGTTGTGGGTTTACAAGGAAACTGAAAATCAAGAAGCCTACGATGCCTTGATGAAGGCGGCTCGTGCCAAATTCCCCAATAACGACCAATTGTTGAAGATGGAATTGCAGTCGTTCTTGGACAAAGAAGACTTCGACGGTGCATTGGCCAACTTGGAAGAGGCCCTGGTATCCGATCCCAAAAACGCTTTGTACCTCTACAACGCGGGCTTTATCTACCATCAGAAGAAGAAAAACGTGGAAAAAGCACGTGAGTACTACGAAGCCGCTATGGAAGCAGATGCAGAATACCTGGATGCTGTCTACATGTTGGGTTTATTGCATATTGAAGCGTCCAACGTGGTGGTCGAGAAAATGAACGATTTGCCCCGTAATGCCAAAAAAGAATACGACAAGTTGAACGCAGAGAAGGATGCCGAATTGGCTAAGGCTCTGGTGTTCTTTGAAAAAGCCTACGGCATCAACGCCAAGGATGAGGCCACTTTGCAAGCGTTGCGCGAGGTGTACTACAAACTCGGCAAGTACGACGATGCGAAGCGCATCATGAATGAGCTTGGCGCGCTTTAAGCGGAGTCGAACCAAGAAATACGAAGCGCGCTCCGAAAGGGGCGCGTTTTTTTTTAGCTAGAGGGCTTGGAGGGTAGAGAGCTAGAGGATTGGATGGCGCGCGCTTTGCGCTGTGCGAGACGGTTCGTTAGTTTGTTGGTTTCCTAGTTTGTTCGTTTGGCTGCGTGGGGCTTATAGGGTGGGGTTTCTTAATTTATTAGTTAACATAATATATATTATAGGCAAAACTTGTAACTTGTTGGTTTGCTTGTTTGTTGGTTAGTTGGTTGGCGGGTGCGCTTAAACCCTTTTACTCTTAAACCCTTAAACCCTTTTACCCTTTAACCCTTGTACTCCTAGGATTCGCCGCCCGTCGCTTTGGAATTTGGACCACAGGATGTCCAAGTCCGGAATCTGCGTAACGTGGATCGGCGATCATGGGACAGCGTTCGATGAAGTCGACTTCTAGGCTGAGGTAGCCGAGCTCGTCTTGAATTCGGCCAGTGAGCAGATAGACGCCGCGATCCTTGAGCACGTAGCGTTTGACGGTGGGCGGAAAATGCACGGTGTCAAAGATTTGGCCGTTGTGCTCCTGGAAGGTCGCGAACTGCATATGCTCGCCCTTGACGGTCTTGCTGTGCTTGACGGTGACCAGGTAGCCGAGAATTTGGATGGTTTCGCCGATATGCGTGGGCCAATGCTTGACCGAGGTGCTGCGCTTTCCCTGCCAGCCGGTGAACAAATCAAAGGGATGACCAAGGCTGAATCCGAAGAGTTCGAGCTGGTCGTAGGCTTCGTCCAAAGCGTGGTGTGTTAAGTTGGGCAGCGAAAATGCCCGAACAGGCTCCTCAAACAGCGACAAACTGGGCGCCGCTTGGGGTTTGTGTCCCAGCCGGTGGTGGGCTTCCCAGAGCAAGGCACGCTTGGGCTGCCCCGTAAATCGGAAGGCTCCGGCCCGAATGAGCAAAAGCAGCGCGTCCAGCGAAAGCGGATGTTCTGCGCGGTGCATGCGGTCGATGAACTGCCCCAGAGACGTGAAGGGGCCGTTTTGGGCGCGTTCTTGGTCTAGGGCGCGGCAAACACTTGTGTCGATGCCGGAAATGCGTCCGCTGCCTAGAATAATGCGGTTTTTGGGCCGTATGCAGGTGTCTGTTCGCCCGTCGTTGACGCAAGGAGCTTCGATGTGGGCGCCGTGGCGGCGGGCTTCTTGGAGGTAAAATTCGGCTCGATAGAAACCTCCCCCGTTGTTGACTGTGGCGACGAGGTATTCCAAGGGGTAATGGGCCTTTAGGTAGAGGCTTTGGAAGCTTTCGACCGCGTAGGAGGCCGAATGTCCTTTCGCAAAGGCATAGCCTGCAAAGCTTTCAATTTGGCGCCAGATTTCGCGTGCATCGGCGTCTGGATAGCCTTTTTCGCGGCAATTGGCAAAGAATTGGCGCTCGACCGCCAGGAATTCTTCGCGCGAACGGTACTTGCCAGACATGCCCCGCCGCAAGACATCTGCTTCTGCCAGGCTGAGTCCAGCGTAGTAATGCGCCACCCGAATCACATCCTCCTGGTAGACCATGACGCCGTAGGTTTCGGGCATGATGTCCAGCAAAATGGGATGTGCGCGGCGGCGCTTTTCGGGATCGCGGTGGCGCTCAATGTACTCGCGCATCATGCCGGACTGCGCCACGCCGGGCCGAATGACCGAACTCGCCGCCACCAGCTCTAAATAGCTGGCGGTCTGCAGTTTCTGCATCAGCATGCGCATGGCGGGCGACTCCACGTAAAAACAGCCCATAGCTCCCCCCTGCCTCAACAAGGCCAAGCTGGGCGGATCCGTCTTGAAGCGCTGCACATCGTGAATGTCCAGCTGTGCGGCCTCTGCGGGCCGGGTTTCCTTGAGGATTTCCACGCATTCCGAAATCTTACTCAGCCCTCGCTGCCCCAAGATGTCAAATTTGTGAAGGCCAACATCCTCGGCGGTGTACATGTCAAAATCTACCGTGGGAAAGCCCTTGGGCGGCAAGAAGGTCGTTGAAAAGGCGTGCAGCGGCTCCTGCGCAATCAAAATCCCGCCGGAGTGTATGCTCATTCGGTTGGGCAGCCCGTGCAGCCGATGCGCGTACTGCAGGAGCCGCTGGGCGCTTTCGTCCCCTCCGGGGATCTTCCCGTCTGCTAGGGCGTCAATCTCAAATTTGGGCAGGCCAAAGACCTTTCCAAGCTCGCGCACCACCGCTCGGTACTGGAAAGTGTTGCAGGCGCCCAGCAGAGCCGTGTTGGGGAAACGCTTGAAGATGTAGGCCGTCAAATGCTGCCGGTCGCGCCAGGAGAAATCCAGGTCAAAGTCGGGCGGCGATTGCCGGTAAAGGTTGATAAAGCGCTCAAAGTAGAGGTCCAACTCAATGGGGTCCACATTGGTGATTTTCAAGAGGTAGGCCACCATGCTGTTGGCGCCACTCCCCCGCCCCACGTAGAAAAAGTCCTGCTTCTGCGCGTAGCGAACGATGTCCCAATTGAGCAAAAAGTAGGCAGTGAAGGCCTTCTCCTGAATGATGGAGAGCTCTTTCTCTAGGCGTTCTAAAATGGCGCGCGTGACCTTGGGATAGCGGTGTGGAAGGGCGTCCAGGCAGAGGTGGCGCAGCAGCGCTTGGTCTTTTTGGGCGTCACCGGTGTAGGATTGCTGGTTCTTGCCCCCGCTCCCCTTTCCGAGCTGCGCATCCCAAGGGGGAAGCGTTTGCAAGAACGCTTGGCTGCGCGCCCAGAGGGCGGCAGGGAAGCGCGCGGCAACAGCGGATTGATCCTCCCAGCGGTGTGCGTTGGGCAGGTGGTCCCCAGAGCTTAGTTTGCTGAGCACGGTGTTGTTCTCCATGGCGCGCAGCAGGCGGTGGCTGTTGTAGTCTCCGGTGGTTCTGAAAGCCATGGTGGTCCAGGCGAGGCAGCGGGCGTACAACGGATGGCGTTGCGCGCGCCGCACCTCTTCCGGCTCTACGCCTATCCATTCGTGGTCGGCAAGCGGACGTTGGGGCGCGCGCGCAAAGGGATAGAGGATGCGAACCTCTGGAAGCGTGGGCACTTCCTGCAAACGGTGCGGACGGGTTTCGCTCAGCCAGGCGTTGAGGTGCTGGAAGCCTAGTGGGCTTTCGGGGAAGAGTACGGCGATACGCTCTCCACCCCGCCGAAGGTCTACGGCAGGCTGCAGGGGGATTTTAGCCGCTTGCAGGGTGGGCAGAATCCCGGCCGTGCTGTTGATTTCAGCGAGGACGAGTGGTTCGCAGCCGTGGAGTTCGGCGAGGTGAAGGACGTCTTTGGGCTCCAGCACTCCAAATCGGAAGCTGTACGCCGTATGGGAAAGCACCATGGTTAGGAGGGGCGCATGCCCTCTAAGCGGAGATCGTCTTTCGTTTGGTACTCCTCTTCGCTAAACAGCCGTTCTCCCACGGGCAAGAGCATCTTGACGTCTTTGTTTCGGGGGTTTTTAATGGCGGTAGAGATGGGATAGGCATTGAGTTTCTCGCCTGGATAGGGCGCCAAAAGATCGGTGATATCGCTGAGGTCTGTGTCTAGCGAGAGCCAGTCACGTTCGGCATCGCGCGGGAGAATGACGGGCGAGCGGTGGTGGCGAATGCGCTGTGTGACGCTGTTTGAGGCGGCTGTGATGATAGCAAAGGACCGAAGAATCTCTCCGGTAGTGGGGTTTTGCCATTCGTCCCAAATACCCGCAAAGGCAAAGGGGCGCTCTTGTTTGCGCAGGTAGACCAGGTAGGGCTCGCTGAGCTTGGTGTCCTCAGGGCCTTCGATAAAGGCGTCCGCCAGCACGAGGCAGCGCTGGCTGCGAATGGCTTTCCGAAAGCTGGGTTTCTGAAGAATGCCCTTGGCACCCGTGTAGTCGGGTTGATTTTCGGGGTTGTGGTCGCCTTCTGCGCGCGCATTGAGCAGGCACATGGGCTTCTGGGCCCAATGCGGTACTAAGCCAAATTGGAAGTATTGGACTTCGTTGGGGCGGTCGCTTGCGATGACGGGCGCGCGTTCGCTGGCGGCGACATTGGGGTTATGCGGAAAGAGTTCGGGCTGAGGAACGCTCACGCCAAAGCGCTTTTCCACCACTTCTACTCGGCTTATTTGGACGTATCTACCGCACATGAGAATATCAAATTTATAGTTTAATTAATTATGTATAAAATACTGGTAATAAGTTATTTAAAAATTAGTATAGAAAATATCTATAGGGTGATTTTAGGGCTTTTACTGCCTTCGGTTGGCTAGTAAGGGAGGCGGCTCTCCATTGAAGGGATTGCTGCGTCCAATGGTCCTCGCCCCTACTCCAAGCGCTCGAACTACTGCCCTGTCGCCGTACGTACTTCGTATATGGTCCATGGCGGCGTAGAGGCGGTCGTTTCGGTCGCAACTCTCAAAGAGGTGATACTGCTCCCCTCCCCCAACGAGTCCGCTGAGATGCACGCCAATGAGTCGAATTCGCACGCGTCGATCGTAAAGACGCGCAAACAGCTCTTTTGCCTTGGGAATGAGGATGGCATCTGAGGCGGTATAGGGAAGCGTTATCTGCTGGCTGTGTGTCTGAAAATCCGCATAGCGAATCTTAATCCGCACGCAGCTGGTAAGCTTGTGACCTCTCCGGAGTTGAAAGGCCAGGTTTTCCACCATGGCGACCAGAATGCTCTGCAGCTTCTCCACGTCTGTCGTGTCCTGGTCAAAGGTGCGCTCCGTGGAGATGGATTTGCGCTCCTGAGTGGCCAAGACAGGGCTCTCGTCTACGCCTTGCGCCTTTTCCCATAGGGTCTGTCCGGGCTTCCCGAAGACGCTATACAGCATGTCAACAGGCATTTCCTGCAGGGTGCCAATGCTTTGGACGCCTAGGTTGCGAAGCGTTTGGTAGGTCTTTTCACCCACCATAGGGATTTTCCGGACCGAAAGGGGCGCCAGAAAAAAGCGTTCACCACCTTGCTCTACATGGCGTTGGTTGTTGGGCTTTGCTTCTCCTGTGGCGACCTTGGAAACGGTTTTGTTGGCAGATAGGCCAAAGGAAATGGGAAGGCCGGATTCGCGCATGACGCGTTGACGAAGCTCTGAGGAGAATTTGAGTGCGCCAAAAAAGCGGTCCATGCCCGTTAAATCGGCATAAAACTCATCGATGGATGCTTTTTCAAGGATGGGAACCTGCTCGCGAATGATGTCAGTAACCAGCTTGGACTGTTTGGAATAGGCCGCCGAATTTCCACGAATGACCACAGCATCGGGACACAAGCTGCGCGCCATGCGCATAGGCATCGCAGAGCGTATGCCGTATTGGCGCGCTTCGTAGCTACAGGAAGCAACAACACCTCGATCAGAGGTTCCCCCAATGAGAATAGGACGGCCTTGGAGGCGGCTGTCGTACAGCCGCTCCACAGACACAAAAAAGCTGTCCAGATCCATATGGAGAACGTGCCGGTGCATGGATCATCGCCTTAGGCTACGTACTTCCCTAGTTCTGTGCGCAATGCACGAACTTCTTGCTGCAAGGCGTCCAAGCGATGTAGGACGGCGTCGTCTGTTCCAAACTTGGCCGACAAGTCCCACTGTATGCTTCCTTGCACCTTCCAAACCTCCAAGAGGTCTTCAACGTGCACGCGGTACGGCGCGTAGATGGGGTTATCGGAAACTAACTCAATTTCTCCGCTGCTAGCGATGTAGTTGGTGGCACGCTTAAAGACAACACCTTGGTCTTGTGTTAGGAAGACGTAGAGTTCTCCCGTTTTGATCGAGGTCCAATCTTGTACATAGCTGGAAATCACGTAGGACCCCGGAAGGAAGGGCAGCATGCTGTCCCCTTGAATTTGGAAAACGCGTCGCGTCTCCTCGGAGGAGAGTTCTGGAATGGGGAGTGAAAACTGAGGAAGGGCCTCAACAAAGTCAATGTCTCCGTAGCCGCCTAGGTAACCAGCTGCTGCTTTAACGGGCACCAGGGAGATGCGCTCGCGGTTGGTCTCGGGGTCGATGGGTACGGCGAGAACGCGCAACTTCCGGCCTGCTAAGCGCTCGCGGTCCACAGGGAGATCTTCCTTAGGCGCAGAAGGACCACTCAAAAGCGCATCTATGCTGACATCAAACAAGCGAGAGAACGCCAGGAGGCTGTCGATTTTAGGCTCTGCCCTCCCCTCTTCGTACGCGCCAATTAAGGAGCGTTTCAGCCCAACGCGCTCAGCGAGTTGCTGTTGCGTCCAGCCGTGCTTCTTGCGAAGTGCTTTTAAAGTAGCTGCGAGTTCCATAGATATGCTATTTAAATTAGGATACTAAAATAATTAGCATTTTGGAATTGTGCAAATTTTTTTAGTCCGCGTTAAAGGGGCTGTCCACCATGGCATGCCCCGCAAGCCACGCCCCTGTCCAAGCCGCTTGGAAATTGAACCCGCCCGTAAGCGCATCAATGTCTAGCGCTTCGCCCGCAAAGAACAACCCTGGAACGATACGGCTTTCAAAGGACTGGAAATTCACTTCGTCTAAGGCGAGGCCGCCAGCCGTGACAAACTCCTCTTTGAAGGTGCTTTTATCCACGACTTGAAAGCTAGATTCCGAAAGCGTTTCCGCCAATCGACGCACAACGGGCTTGGGCAAGTCGGACCAATTTGCGGTTTCGGGTATGCGGGCGTGCGTGCACAAGGACTTCCACAAGCGAAGAGGCAAGCCGTAAAGCGCATTGGAAACCACGCGCTTGCGCTGGAAGTCAAAGTCTTTTCGGTAGCCGTTGAGCTCTTCAAACAGGTCCTCGGGGTCTTCGTCCGGAATCCAATTCACGAAGATGGTAAAGCGGTAATCCTGCTGCGCCATCCAACGTGCCCCAAAGGAAGAAAGTTTGAGAACGGCAGGACCGCTTACTCCCCAATGAGTGATCAGCAAGGGGCCTTCGGTTTCAAAGCCGCCGACGGGAAGCGTGATGCGCACATTCGGCACCGAAACGCCAGCCAAGTCTTTCAAACGCGAATCGCGAATGTTAAACGTAAAAAGCGACGCCACAGGCGGGACAATCGTGTGTCCAAGTGTCTGAAGATTGTCCCACATCTTCTTGGATCCACCTGTAGCTACAAGAACGCGGTCAAACACATGACTCTCGCCGGACTCCATGTGAAGGTTGAAGCCCTGTTCTAGAGGTTCAATTCGCTTGACGCCACTTTTCAGATGAAACGCTACACCGGCACGCTGGGCAAATTCCAATAGACAATCCGCAATACTGCTCGATTGGTTGCTCACGGGAAAAACACGACCGTCTTCTTCAATTTTTAAATCCACTCCGCGGTCTGTAAACCACTCCATGGTATCGCCGCAGGCAAATTTGGTGAAAGGACCAAGGAGTTCGCGGTGGCCGCGCGGATAGTATGCAACTAACTCATGGGGATCAAAACACCCGTGGGTAACATTGCAGCGTCCGCCGCCTGAAATAAGCACTTTGCCCAAGAGCGTGGCTGACTTTTCAAAAACATGAACCCGCGTGTCGGGTGAGGCCTCGGCAGCAGCTATGGCCGCGAAGACGCCAGCGGCGCCTCCACCAAGTATGCCAATGGACGCAGGAGTACTCACCTGACAAAATTACGGGGATTCTCGCACTTAATGCTTCCAGCCGGGTGGTTTTGGCGCAGGAGTTCGGCGTATCTGTATGTAGCGGTCTTTGAGTTCAAAATACTCCAGATCGTAGACGCCGTAGCAGAGGGTTCCATCTTCCATCAAGTCAAAGGTGGTGCTCATTTTGGGATCAAAGCCGTGAAGCATGAGTTCGTCCTTGTGTACTAAACTTTGGCCGGATTGAAGATGGTCAAAAAGCAAGCTATAATTCTGCTTTAAACTGCGGTGGTATGGGCGACAAATCCGGTTGGCATCCATCATTCGGGCATTGTGGTAGGAGTTCCTGCAGCCGTCGTCGCAGTACTTCTTGTCGGCACGTCCAACGAGGGGTAAGCCACATTGTAAACAGTAGGTTTGATTTCGTTTCATGGTGATGTTTTGATTATGAGTTCATTGATTAGAACGCAATTTATTTTGTGTCATATGAGATAGTCGTTTGTAAACGGATATAATTATTTACAGCGTTTTCAACAGTTTGTACCGCGGTTTATACGATTGATTAACAATGAAATGGAACATTTGCATTGAACCAAAAACATCATTGAAAAATGGCAAACATGAAAAACAGAATCACGTTAATTGGTCGATTAGGCCAAAACCCCGAATTGAAGACTTTTGATTCGGGCTCGCAGAAATGCACGTTCTCACTAGCCACGCATGAGAGCATTAAAAATGCGCAAGGGGAAAAGCGAGACGAGACCCAGTGGCATCAGGTGGTGGTATGGGGTGTGCTTTCGGACCTCGCCATCAAATACCTTAAGAAGGGGGATTTATGTGCATTGGAGGGAAAGGTGCAGTACCGAAGCTATCAAGACGCGCAAGGCCTTACCCAGTACCGAACGGAAATTGTGGGAAAAGACCTTCAGTTCTTGAGCCCAATTTCAGGAGCGGAAATGCCTATCGAAGCCAAATAGGCCTCGTCTAGAACTGCGCCTAGCTCAAGGTGATCCAGGGAGGTGGATGTTTCCGTGCGCAACCAGGTGGGTTGTTCGGCATGGAAGGTGTCCACCTCCCACTCCACCTCGTACTGCCCATTTCGAACGGTCTCATGCACTCGGAGGTGGCAATGGCCGCCCGGCTGGGCAATGACCCATTCGTTGGCAGGGCTCGCATTTAAGGGAAGCTGAGTGTATGCGGACGATTCTGAGGCATTCAACCATTGGGAAGCATGGGCGTCCAGCGAGCGAAGGCATTCAGCTTCGGCGAGAGCCACCGTTTTTCGCTCCCAATCCTCGGGTGAAATGCCGGTTTCAAACGTGATGGTCGCGCAGCCTGTTTCCTGGAAGTACTCGCCAAAGGCGGTTGGGTAAAAGGTATCGTCAAAACGAGCAACCTGCCCTGGAAAGCCCTTCTTTAAAGCGAGGGCCCAGTGGTGCAAGATGCTTTGCGCTTGGCGCTGAGAGGCTGTGATACCTTCGGGGTGCCCTTTCGGCGCTAAGAGCGAGAAACTCGCAGGCTTGTCGCCTCCTTCGGGGTAAAAGCGGGGCCGTTGATCGTGCAGGTTTAAGGCGATGTCTGGTTGAAACCATACCCGGCAGGCCTCCAAGGCCTTGGCTTCCGCAGACACTTGATCCCGCGCATCTCGGTTCACATCCACTCCGTGCGCATTCACCCGCGTGAAGGCTTCTGCCCCATCGGGGTTTAAGACGGGGATCACGCACCAATGCCCTTGAACCTTGGAGCCGAGGAGCTGAAGTAAGGCTTCGTAGCCAGTCGGTTCATTGCCGTGCATGAGCGCCCAGGCGAGTATGCGCGGGCCGCTGCCTTCCTGGACCAATGCGACAATGGGCCGCCCTTCTTCTGACGTTCCTATCAAGCGCTCGTCCCAGCCTGACGCGGCTTGGCGAACGGATTGAAGACGTTTGGAGAAGGATTTATAGCGCACGGTTTAAAGATACTACGTGGATTAGCCCGCTATACCCGATGTTTGCAGGATGAAGAAATTTGCTGCCCTCTTCCTGTTTGCCGCTTCCGTCAGCGCACAGGCCCAGTCCTTCACGTTCTGCGCGGGAAGCTGCGCTGACCTTCGCACGGATGAGTCGGAGTCCATTTTTCTGACCATTGCCAAAGAAGAAAAACAGTTCTTCCTGTGGTTGGGCGACAATGTGTACTTCAATAAGCCCGATTGGCAGAACGAAAGCACCATGCGGGATGCCTACACGAAGCGATTCCAAGGAGATGCGGTTCAAATGCTGCTCCACAGCAGCCGACAGCTCGCCATTTACGACGACCACGACTATGGCCCCAACGATTCGGACTCCACGTTTGCTGGCAAGCGCGAAAGTGCACAGGTCTTCGCGGAATTTTGGCTGGAAACCCCGACGCAAGTAGATCGCTACCACGACATCCGTTGGTCAGAACGCTACGGAGACGTCCTGATGGTAGGCTTGGACGATCGCGCACACCGAGGCCCCGTAGGCACGGTGATTTTGGGCAAGGAGCAGTTGGCCTGGCTCGCGGCGCAGCTCGACGCCAACAAAGACGCATCCATTGTCTTCATTGCCGTTGGGTCGCAAGTGCTGAACGAAGCAGAAGTATTTGAAAACTACAGCCGCTTCCCTGCGGAGCGCGATGAACTCTTGGCCCTCTGCGCACGTGCAGAGATGCCCGTCGTCTTTTTGACTGGGGACCGTCACCATGGCGAAATCAACCAGAAGCGGGTTAACGGCACATTGTTGACGGAAATCACAGCTTCCCCCCTCACCTCCACGACGCACAGCCCAAGTGCGGAAGAGCTGAAGGCGAACAAAGCGCTCGTTAAAAACACCGTGGTGAACGAGGCCCATTATGCACGCATCACGTGGACGGATGGGGAGCGTCTTTCGGTCCAGCTGGTGGACGCGAGCGGAAAAGATCTCGTTTCCAAAGAATTCAAGCTAGGCCGCTAAAACCATTCGGCCACTTGTGGGTTAAGAGGGCATGTATGTACTCGAACGCACCCAAGAGCTGCCCGTCTCCGTAGCGCAGGCCTGGGATTTCTTCTCCTCACCGCATAATTTGGCCAAAATCACGCCCAAGAACTTGGGATTTGAAGTGCTGGGCGCTGTACCCGAGCGCATGTACGAAGGCCTTTTCATCAATTACAACGTGTCGCCCTTGTTCGGCATCCGAATGAAGTGGACCACGGAGATCACCCATGTGAAAGACCAACAGTACTTCGTGGATGAGCAGCGCATTGGCCCGTACCGAATTTGGCACCACGAGCACTTCTTTGAGGCCACGGAACATGGCGTACGCATGCTCGATCGGGTGCACTATGCCTTGCCCTTTGGGATTTTGGGGCGGCTGGTTCATCCTTGGTTGGTGAAGCCACGCTTGGAGGAAATCTTTAACTTCAGATTCAAGGCGGCCGAGGCCCTCTTTCCTGCCTAAATTTGGGCCATGGCCAAATCCAAGCCTTTAACGGAAAACCCCATAGACGCGGACAAGGTAGCGGAGCAACCCGGATTGCTGCCCTATGCACACCACGTGGGGGGCGTGCCCATTGTTCCCACGGCGGAAGGGGTGCAGCGCAGCACCTCTTTGAATGCAATGGATTTCCAGACGGACTTGCAGCTGGATCAAATTCGGGCTCAAATGGAGCTCCTAGCGGATCAAGCGCGAAGCATTCAGCGACGCAAGCAGGTGTCGGCTTGGATTTATTCGGCCAAAATCAGTTTTAAGCCGGAAGTCAACCACGTCTACCATTTGTACCAACGCGAGGACGGAGAACACGTTCTTTCGCTCTTGAGCCCTGAAGAATTTAGCCGCAGCAAGCGGAGTTTGGGTGAATTTGTGCACAGTGTTCGGCTCCTCGGCGATCACACTTGGCATATTGAACGATGACCCCATCCCCTACCGCTCTTCAAGATTCCCGCTACGCTGAGATTAAAGATGGTCGTGCGCAGGCGCAGGAAGTATGGCTGCTGCACGGGTATGCGAGCCACCAAGATGATTTGCACGGCTTAGCCCCTTATCTCACCAAGAACTTTACGGTTCGGTCCTTGCGGGCCACTTACCCCTTAGATATGGGCGGTTATGCGTGGTATTCGCTGAGTTTTGATGCGAATGGCGTTCGGCAGGTGGATTCCCCAGAGGCCTTTTCGTCTGTGGAACGCGTGAAGTTGGCGCTGGAATGGCATGCCGCTGAGTTTCCCCTGTCTCCACGCCCTATTCTCGTGGGCTTCTCGCAAGGAGGCATCCTCAGCAACGCCATTGGCTACAACCACCCGCACTTGGTGCGCGGCGTAGCGGCGATAGCGAGCTATTTTCCATGGGAATGGGAAGGACATGCCGGCCGAGCAGAGAGCCTTAAACTTCCCTTTTGGGCCGCCGTTGGCACCGAAGATGGGGTCGTACCCGCGAGTCTTTCGCTACCAACGTACGAGCGTGCGCAAAAGAAGGAAGGCTTGAATCTATCGATGAAGACCTATCCTATGCCGCACACGATCAGTCCCGCGTGCTTTGCGGACCTGCATACGTGGTTGCTGGAAGTGGCCGCCGGCTAGTTTGTACTACGCTCCTCTGATAGGCGCCAAGTGTAGGCGCCATAGAAGGCCAAAAAGAGCATGATGGCGGAATAGCCCGCGTAGATCAGCAAGCCTCGGTCCGTACAGAGAAACACCATGGCGAGGTTGATGCCCATCCAGACATACCAATTTTGATAGACGCGCTGTGCCTGCATCCAAGTCGCTACCACGCTGAATGAAAAGATGGCGGCATCGGCATACGGGCGCGGATTGTCGCTCCACAGGTCAAAGCCATAGCCTAGAGGCCAAGCCACCGCCCCAAGCAGCATAAGCACTCCTAGGAGTCGAACGCCGGGCCAATGCGCATGGGAAGAAAGGGATTCGGTCTGTGACCAGGTCCACCAGCCGTACAGGGCCAATGCTGCGTAGAGCACGTTGAGTACCGCTTCTAAATAGAGATGGAGATCCCAAAAGAGGAAGACGGCCAACGCGCAGCCTAGAAAACCCGCTGGCCAGGCCCAACGCTTTTTCCATATAATACCAAGAGCGTAAAGCAGATTGAAACCGGCCGAGGCAATCTCAACGCGGTCCACCGGTTTAGCCGACCAATTCGTTGACCAGAGCCGCAGCTTCTTTCAGCTGAATGGCGGAATACACCTTCAAGCCACTCTGGTCGATCAAGGCCTTCGCTTCTGCAGCGTTGGTGCCTTGCAAGCGAACGATGATGGGTACGGGAATCTCGCCAATGCTGGTGTAGGCGTCCACAATACCCTGGGCCACGCGGTCGCAACGAACAATACCGCCAAAGATGTTGACCAAAATGGCTTTCACATTGGGGTCTTCGAGAATGATTCGGAAGGCTTTTTCTACGCGCTCAGCGTTGGCCGTGCCGCCAACGTCCAAGAAGTTGGCAGGGTTGCCACCGGCCATCTTGATGATGTCCATCGTAGCCATGGCCAAACCAGCGCCGTTTACCATACAACCTACGTTGCCGTCCAACTTTACAAAGTTGAGGCCGGCTTGGTCTGCCTTGACTTCGGTGGGATCCTCTTCGCGGAAGTCACGGAGGGCCGCCAATTCAGGGTGACGAATCAAACCGTTGTTGTCCAAAACCACCTTAGCGTCTACAGCCATAATCTTGTTGTCGCTGGTCTTGAGAACGGGATTGATTTCAAACAAGCTCGCGTCAATGCCATGGTAGGCGGCCATCAGGCTCTTAACGAAGGCCACCATCTCCTTGAAGGCGGCACCCGAAAGGCCGAGGTTAAATGCAATACGGCGCGCTTGGAAATCCTGCAGGCCCAGGGCTGGATCGATGTGTTCGACAAAAATTTTCTCCGGGCTGTGTTCCGCCACGGCTTCAATGTCCATGCCGCCCTCGGGGCTGTACATGATCATGTTTTGACCCGCACCGCGGTCCAACAGAATGCTCATGTAGTATTCTTCAGTCTCGCTTTCGCCGGGGTAGTACACATCTTCTGCAATCAAGACTTGGTGTACTGTCTTGCCCTCCTTGGAGGTCTGAGGAGTGACCAATTGCATGCCCAAAATATCGCTAGCGCGTGCCGTAACCTCGTCGAGGTTTTTGGCCAATTTGACGCCACCTCCTTTGCCACGACCACCAGCATGTACCTGGGCTTTAACCACATACCACTGCGTGCCGGTTTCTTCGGTCATCGCCTTTGCAGCTACAACCGCCTCTGCAGGCGTGCTAGCGACTTTGCCGCGTTGAACACGTACGCCATACTGGGCGAGAATTTCTTTTCCTTGGTATTCGTGGAGGTTCATGGCGAATGTGCTTTCGTGATTGCCGCACAAAGGTACTTCCCGAATGCTGGAATTCCGCGTTACTTTTGAGGGATATGTCCAACCTATTACGCGCCGAATCTATCTCCAAGTCCTATGGCGACTTACACGTCCTCAAGGAGGTTTCCTTGGAGGTTGAAGCGGGCGAATTCCTCGCCATAACGGGTCCCTCCGGTTCCGGAAAATCCACCCTCTTGCACATTCTGGGAGGCTTGGATTCGGCCGACTCAGGTCAATTGAGCTTTAACGGGCAGCCCTACCCCACTAAATTCAAGGAGATTGACCGCTTTCGCAACCGCGAATTGGGCTTTGTCTTTCAATTCCACCACCTCTTGCCTGAATTCACCGCGCTCGAGAACATCTGCATGCCGGGCTGGGTCGGTGGCCAAAACGACGTAGAAGCACAGGCCCAAAAATGGGCGAAGGCCTTTGGCATTTCGGACCGCCTTGATCACCTTCCAGGCGCCCTCAGTGGCGGCGAACAGCAACGCGTTGCCGTGGCTCGCGCTCTAGTGCACCAGCCCAAGCTCCTGCTTGCCGACGAGCCCTCGGGCAACTTGGACAGCCAGCGCGCCGAAGAACTCTTCCAGCTCTTGCAGCAAGCTCGAAACGAAGCCGACCTCGCCATCGTGGTCGTGACGCATTCGGAGCTTTGGGCCCAAAATGCAGACCGCACACTCCACCTCAGTGACGGCGCATGGCGGGATTGATTCCCGGCCACGCGCTCAAGGAATGGCTGGATGAATGGGCCCTGCGCTACGAGCAGCCCGATTTCATTCCTTCAGATCCTATTTGCATGCCACACCGCTATGCCCGACGTGAAGACATCGAAGCGGTGGGACTCATGACCGCCCTTATCGCCTGGGGTCGCCGAAGCAGCATCTTGCAATCAGCCGATTCAATGTTCGCGGATCTAGGTGATTCGCCCGTCGCTTTCCTCGTCGATGCTAGCGAGGACGATTTACTCGGGCTGACCTGGGCGCACCGAACCTTCCTTCCCGAAGACGGCTGGCGCTTCATGCAGGCTCTACAATCCTGGTACCGAACGCATTCCACCTTAGAAACCGCCTTCGCCCACCGGGTCGGCGAATCCGATTTAGGACCCGCCATTGACCGTTTCCGCGAAGCTTTTGCCGGCGAGTGGATACACACGCGTTCCGCCAAGCACCTCGCATCCCCCGCTCAAGGGTCTGCCGCGAAGCGCCTCCACCTGTATTTGCGTTGGATGGTCCGGCCAGCGGCGCGGGGCGTCGATTTTGGGCTCTGGACCAGCCTGTCCCCGCGCCTCCTCTCCTGCCCTTTGGATGTGCACACCGGAAATGTGGCCCGCGACTTGGGATTGATCCAACGCAAAGCCAACGATAAAAAAACCGTCACAGAGCTCGATGCCGCCTTGCGCGCCATGGATGCAAAGGATCCCGTCAAATACGATTTTGCGCTCTTTGGACTGGGTGAATCGGGATGGCTGCAAAAAAGCCTTGGCGATGGACGCCAAAGACCCCTACCTTCCGACCTATGAGCAGCGCCCCCCTTGCCGAACGCATGCGCCCCAAGAGCCTAGAAGGCTATGTGGGCCAGCGCCACATCGTAGGCCCTAAGGGAGCGCTTCAGCCCGCTTTGGATCAAAAGCGCCTGCCCTCTTTGCTGTTTTGGGGACCTCCAGGCGTAGGAAAGACCACCTTGGCGCAACTCCTGGCTTCGCATGTGGACCGCCCATTTACGGCCATGAGCGCGATTTCCAGTGGCGTTAAGGACGTTCGGGACGAGATTCAACGCGCTGAAAAAGAACGCATGTTCCACCCCGAAGGCCGCGTGCTCTTCATCGACGAGATCCACCGCTTCTCTAAATCGCAGCAGGATGCCCTCTTGGCAGCTGTGGAAAAAGGGACCATCACCTTGATTGGTGCCACGACAGAAAACCCCAGCTTTGAGGTGAACGCCGCTTTGCTTTCGAGGTGCCAATTGTTTGTTCTACAATCACTCGAAGAAGAGGATTTAATACCATTAGGGATCAAAGCTTTAGAATCGGATGAGTTTTTAAAGAGTACCGGTGTTACCCAGGTAGATTTTCACGCGATTTACGCCTTTACGGGTGGCGATGGACGCCGATTCTTGAACACCTTGGAGAGCCTTTGCTTGGTCGCGAAGAACCTGTCTATTCCAGAAATAGACGCCGCTTTTGTAACCGAGCACGCCCCAAAAATGGCTCCGCGCTACGATCGGGCCGGCGATCAACACTACGACATAGCTTCGGCCTTGATTAAGTCCATTCGGGGCAGCGATCCCCAAGCAGCGGTGTATTGGCTGGCTCGTATGATAGCCGGAGGAGAGGCTCCGACCTTTATCGCGCGTCGCCTGGTCATTGCCGCTGCCGAAGATATTGGACTGGCCAATCCGCAGGCACTTACCGTGGCTACAGCTTGTTTTCAAGCAGTGGAGCGACTCGGTATGCCTGAGGGCCGTATTCCATTAAGTGAATGTGCCATCTACCTGGCAAGCAGTCCCAAGTCCAACCGCGCCTATGTAGCCATTGACAAAGCCCTACAGGCTGTGGAACAGACGGGAGACCTCCCGGTTCCCGTCCACTTGCGCAATGCGCCTACGAAAGCGATGAAGGAGCTGGGATTTGGCGCGTCCTATCAGTATCCCCATGATTTTCCAGGGAGCTTTGTGCCTCAAGCCTATTTGCCGGAAGGCCTGTCCAACGTAGATTTCTACCAACCGGGAGACAACCCCACGGAAGCGCGATTGGCGGAATGGCTCAATGCCCGCTGGTCGAAAGAATCTTGATTTCGGTTCGGCGGTTTAGGGCCTGACCCTCAGCTGTTTCGTTGGAGGCAACCGGACGGCTCGCCCCAAATCCTTTGCCCTGCATGCGCTCGCGCGCCACGCCTTGAGCGACTAAGGCCTCGACCACCGCTGCACTGCGCTTCTCGCTGAGCGTTTGATTGTAGGCCGCAGAGCCTTGGTTGTCGGTATGACCCTCTACTTGAATGCGCAAGGCGGGATTTTCTTGAAGCCATGTAGCCACCCGGTGAATTTCCACCATGGACGCGGGGAGCAAGACGGCTTCGTCAAAGGCGAAGAGCAGGTTGTTCAGGCGGAAGGCGTCCCCCACTTGGGTTTTTCGCAGGTAGACCGTATCCGTTTGAACGTTCCCCGCGCGCTCCTCGGTCAGCAGGCGGTAGCTTTCAAAGTTGTATCCCGGGGCTTGGACGCTAAAGGCCATCTCCGTGTTTAAAGGCAGGCTGGTTTCAAACACATAGCCCGAATGCGTCACCTCCTGCTCCAATCCTTGGCGGGAAATGGACCACTTGGCCGCGGAAAGAGGCTTTCGGGACTCCAGGTCCACGGCGTAGACTTCCAGCCAAACGATGGGCGTGGCGGCTGCAGATTCGGGCAGTTCGAACTCAAAAATGACGGGTAGATGGTTGGAATTGGGGGCGATATCCGAGCCATAGGTCTGCACCTCGTCGTCCCAGACTGACTCGCCCAAGAGCCCCCCGGAGAGAAAACCACTGCGGCCATCAGGGGCTACAACCAGGCCAAAATTGTCCAAATGATCGTTGATGGGGTAGCCCAAATTCTCAGGTGTTGACCAGCTGCCATCCGCTTGCCACTCTGATTTGTAGAGGTCCATGCCCCCCATGCCCACATGACTCGTGGAACCGAAGTAGAGGGTTTTGCCATCGGCATGCAGGAATGGGCTGAACTCGTTTCCCGTGCCGTTGATCGTGGCGGGCAGCATCTCTGCCTTGCTCCAGGATGCTCCATCCCAGCGGCTCATCCAAATATTGGAGTGGCTGCCCATTTTTTTGGAATCTCGGACAAAAAAGAGGTATTGACCATCGGCGGATAGGCAGGGCTGCGTTTCCCACTGGGGGGTGTTGATCGCGGCTCCCATGTTTTTGCCTTGGGTCCAGCCGAAGGGAGTGAGTTCGGATAGGTAAATGTCGCAGGAGCCGTAGCCGTCTTCGCGTTCGCAGCCGGCAAAGACCATGCGGCGCTCGTCGCCTTGCACGGAAACGGCGCCCTCGTTCAGCAAAGTGTTGATCCAGCCTTCCACTTTGTGTGGCTGGGACCAGCCCAAGGTATCTGAGGCGAAGGTGGCAAAGATGTTCTCGTCCCGGGGGACTTGATGGTAGTTCCGGCCTGTGAAATAGAGGGTGCTTTGATCGCCTGAAATGCTTGGGAAAAAGTAGGATTCGGGGTACAGGAGGCCCGTCTGCGCATTCTTTATACTTCTCGGAAGAATGCCGGGAGCGGGGTTTTGCCGGGCGTGAAGCCCAAAGGCGGCGTTGGCTTGCATGCGCTTGGCATCCGCCACTTGGGCGTCTGGGAGGCGTTCCAGCTTCAGATACAGCTCCCATGCCCGCAACGACGTGCGGTAGCCCCCAAAGCCTAAGGCGGCTCGTCCTAGATTGAAATAGCCTGCGCGAGCCGCACCCGTCAGCCCTGCTTGGTCAAAGGACGCGAAACAGCGTGCGGAATCCCCGCGTTCTTCGTAGAGTTCCCCCAGAGCAAGCCATGCGGCCGGATAGACGGGATCCAGCTTCACGGCCCGCAAAAAATGCTTCTCCGCTTTGTCGGCGCTCCCGCCGGGCTGCAGGTATTCGCGAATGCCTTTTTGGTAGGCGGAAACGGCGGCTCGATTTTGGGCCGAAACGCCTAGCGCCCATCCACAGAGGAAGGTGAATAAAAGAAGGTGTTTTCGCATGATACCTCCACGAAGGTACGCTCGTAAAATTGTAACTTTGTGCCTTAATAAGCCACTATGGGAGCTTCATCGTTTGACCAAGTCAAACAGGTATTTACGGATTTCCTTGAGCAGAACGGGCAGCGCAAGACACCCGAGCGCTACGCCATACTCCACGAAATCTACTCCCACGAAGACCACTTCGACATTGAGACCTTGTACGGGTCTATGAAAGTGAAGAACTACCGGGTCTCTCGCGCCACCTTGTACAATACGATGGACTTGCTCCTGCAATGCGGTTTGGTCCGCAAGCATCAGTTTGGCCAGAATCAAGCGCAGTACGAGAAATCCTACTTCAACAAGCAGCACGACCACGTCATCTTGGTCGACAGTGGCGAAGTCAAAGAATTCTGTGACCCCCGCATTCAGCAAATTAAGCAGAGCATCGAAGAGGTTTTCGGTGTGGAAGTGACGGGACACCAACTCTACATCTACGCAAAATCAAAAAAAGCATGAGCCAAGGAGCAGACATCCTGCTTGGCCTCCAATGGGGGGACGAAGGAAAAGGGAAAATTGTGGACGTATTGACCCGTCGCTACGACGTGGTAGCCCGCTTTCAAGGCGGCCCAAATGCCGGTCACACCCTGGAGTTTAATGGCATCAAGCACGTTTTGCACACGATTCCTTCTGGCATTTTTCACGAAAATGCCTTGAACATTATTGGCAACGGTGTGGTCATGGATCCTGTCATTTTCTGCAAGGAAATCGACAAGTTGCTGGCCATGGAGCCCAAATGCCTCGAGCGCTTGGTCATCTCGCGCAAAGCCCACTTGATTCTTCCTACGCACCGTCTGCTGGATGCCGCTTCTGAGGCCGCCAAAGGAAAGAACAAGATTGGCTCCACCCTCAAGGGCATCGGACCAACCTACATGGACAAAACGGGCCGCAACGGTCTTCGTATTGGTGACATTGAATTGCCGGACTATTTGGCGCGCTACGAAGTTTTGAAGCAGAAGCACTTGGAACTCTTGGGAGACTTTGAGGCGCCCTTTGACCTCGCAGAGGCTGAAGCACATTGGATGCAAGCCGTAGAGCGCTTGCGCAGCATGAACTTGGCGGATACGGATGTCTTGATCCAGGAGACCTACAAGTCTGGCAAGAAAATCCTCGCCGAAGGCGCCCAAGGCACCCTGCTGGATGTAGACTTCGGCACCTACCCTTTTGTGACCTCTTCCACGACAACCGCCGCGGGTGCATGCACCGGCCTGGGCCTTGCGCCAAACCGTATTGGCGAAGTCATCGGCATCTTTAAGGCTTACTGCACGCGGGTCGGAAGCGGTCCCTTCCCCACCGAATTGAACAACGACTTGGGCCAGGAAATCCGCGACAAGGGCCACGAATATGGCAGCACCACCGGCCGTCCCCGCCGTACAGGATGGTTGGACCTTCCCGCACTGCGCTACGCGGTGGAAGTGAACGGTGTCACTCAGTTGATGATGATGAAGGCGGATGTGCTTTCTGGCTTAAAAGAGTTGGAAGTTTGCACGGCTTACGAATACCGCGGTGAGACCATCACCCACCTCCCCTACAGCTTGGAAGAAGACCTGATCAAGCCCATCTACACCACCCTTTCCGGTTGGGACGAAGACTTGACCGGTGTCACGGACGTCAAGGACTTGCCTGCTGCCTTAGAGGCCTACACCCGATTTATTGAACAAGAAACGGGCGTTCCCGTCGTTCTAATCTCTGTGGGACCTGATCGCGAACAAACGCTCTGGCGTGCATGAAACGGCTTGGAGCCGTACTTATCTGCCTCCTAGGGCTCAACCTGCATGCGCAATTGAGGCCGGGTCAACGCGTGGACATTCTTCGTTCGGGCTCCATTACGGTTAAACGGACCGAAAGTGGTCCGGTTACCATCCTCCGTGGCGATGTAGCGCTCAAAAACAAAGACGGTGTATTTTACTGCGACTCCGCGCGCTGGTGGCGCAAGGACGACCGATTTGTGGCCTTTGGGGCCGTGCGCTACCAAGGCAACGATGGCGTCAAGCTTCGCTCTCAACTTCTGGACTACAGCAAAGGCGTGGCCTTTCTGCGCGGCAACGTGGTCCTCGTGCACAACGGCCAAACGTTAAAAACGCCCACCCTCCGCTACGATACGGAGGCAGAGACGGGCCAATTCCTCCAAGGCGCTGAAATAACCACGGAAGACGGCACGCTCACCTGTCAGTCGGGGCGCTATTCCGCGTCGGATGAGCACTTTGTCTTTGAAGGAAAGGTGCACGCCGTTACAGACGACTACATCCTAGATTGCCCAAAAATGGAGCAATGGCCTAGTCAGCATCGCTACTACGTGCCTAAACCGGGGATTGCCCAGTCCAAGGTGGCCTCAGGCGATACCTATCGACTGCGCGGGTTTATGCGCTTTGGCCGTGCCTGGATGTGGTCTACCACGGACGGAAATGCCTCTGCATTTGCTCAGCATGTAGAAGGCATTGACAGCACGGTTCAGTTTTCGGCAGATTCGCTTTACCGCCAAGGGGAATCCACCTCCCTGTTCTCCCAGGATGGGCAGGCCTATTGGTCCGATTGGTCCGGGGACAGCTTGGAGATTCATGCCGAAGCCATTTACCGCTCCCCGTCTATGGCATCCGCGTCGGGTCATGTGGCCACCTTTGCCCGTGGCCTCGTTTGCGCCTCAGACGCCATGGCATGGAATTCCACCGATTCCATCCTGAATTTCTCCGGCAAGCCCTTGGTCTGGACGTCCGAATACCTTTTGCGCAGCGATTCGCTTCGGTGGTTTCAGCACCATCCTAGTGGCTTGGACTCGCTCTACGGCAGTGGCTTGGTGCACATCTCCAAGCCCATTGACAGCCTGCGCTTCGATGAAATGGCGGGTAATTTCCTGTATGGTTTCCTAGAGGAAAGCGGCATGAAATTCTTGAAAATAAAGGGCAATGCCCAGGCACTCTTTCAGCCTGATCCAGAACGTAGCTCCCAAATTCAATGCGCCGACATTGCCCTAGAGTTTGAAGACGGTGCGCTTAAATACGTTCGGTTCAACAAAGGCCCACAAGGGCAAGTAGCGGACCCCGTCCTCAGCCTGCACCTCCCAGGATTTGCAGGGGAATCCGCTCAACGCCCCGCCAGAATGGAGGCGATATCTGGCTTAAAGTAGTTGGGCCCCTTCATGACCTTGCCGTCTTCACGGTAGATGGGTTGACCGTCCTCCCCCAACTTGCTCATATTGCTGCGCTGAATTTCTTGAAAGACTTCTTCAATCTTTCCCTGCATGCCATGGGTGATGAGCGTCCCGCACAAGATGTACAGCATATCGCCCAATGCATCCGCCACTTCCACCAAGTTGCCAGATAGGGCCGCCTCCAAATATTCATCGTTCTCCTCCGCCATGAGCCGGTAACGCAGGTGCGCAAGGGATTCGTCAATGGCTACCGTGGGCTCCGAATGGTGCGGAATGCGGTAAACTTCATGGAATTTGGTCACGGCGGCAATTTGTTCCTTCATGGCGGTTATTTTTGTGACAAATTACATCCCTTGGAAAACATAACCACAGGTCATTGGATTTTTGCTGGGTTTTTTACCCTGGCATTTTTAGGCTTTCTTTTCTGGAGTTACCGGAAGGATGCCAAAACCCACGACATCCATTATGGCAGCAGCCTTAAACTCATTTTGGCTGCGGTTGTTGTACTTTTTGTGATCTACATCTTTAAACGCTTATAACCATGCGTAGCATTTCCCCATTCTTGGCCACTGCGGGCCTTCTCTCTCTGGCACTTCTCACGCGATTCCTTCCGCATTTTCCCAATTTTACCGCCATTGGTGCGGTAGCCTTGGTGGGTGGATTTTGGAGCAAAGGCCGCCCTGCTGCTATGCTCTTGCCGCTGGCGTTGCTCTTCGCCAGTGATCTCGTCCTCAACAACGTCATCTACGGCTCTCTGTCCGAAAGCTTCACCTGGGGCTACCCCGGCATGGTTTGGGTCTACGCGGGGCACATCGCCATGGTTTTGTGGGGGCAGAAAGCGGGCCAAATGCACGGCCTCGTCGGTGCCGGTCACGCCGTAGTCGCTAACCTCTTGTTCTTTGCACTTTCCAACGTGGGCTTCTGGTATGGCAATCCTGCCCTACCTCAAACCGGTGCAGGCTTGTTCACGGCCTATGTGGAAGCCATTCCCTTCTTCGTGTCTGCCACCGCAAGTACGCTGGTCTACGGAGCGATTTTGCAATGGGCCTACGCCAAGCGCAGCGTCCTGGGATGGGCCTAATGCATAGCTAGGATATCCAACAAAAAAGCCGGGCTCTCACCCGGCTTTCTTTTTTTATAGACCATACTGGAGTCGCACCTGCAGGTAGCGTCCCGGCATGGGATAGCCCGGCTGGAAGAGGAGGGTTTGATTCAAGAGATTTTCCAAAGAAACCTGGGCCTTGAGCGCATCCGTGAATCGACGCGAAACGTGCAGGCCTAGCGTGGATTGCCCAGCGAGGTAGGCTTCAGGACCAGAACCCGGAGCAAGCCAATACGTGGGTACGGCCGTCTGGCCCGTCCAAGACGCGCCCCACTCCCCTTTGCCCCAGCGTCGGGCAACCGAAGCGTTCCCCAGCCATGGAGCCACATAGGGAGCTAAGTTCCCCTCAGCATCTGTGACGCGTACATAGCGAATGTTCGCATCCAAGGTCCAGCTGCCTGGCGCGTAGTGCCCAGCCAGTTTGGCACCTTGACGGTCCCATGAACTCTGATTCACCGGGCGCCAATTGCCAAAGTCATCTGGAAGCCAAACGATGGCCTGCTGGAGCTGGGTGCTAAAGAGGTGCGCATCCAGATGGCCCTGTGCGAAGGACTTTCGGATGCCTCCTTGTGCTTCCCAGCCACGCTCAGGATCCAAGTCCGGATTGCCAAAGCCTGTCCAAAACAAGTCGTTCATGGTCGGAAAGCGGAACATTTGGCGAAGTTGGCCTGACACGGTCCAGGTCTTCCCCTTTTTTTCCCACAGAATCTGTGGAGCAAAGGGGCTTTTCTTGCTCCCCCAGGTAGACCATTTAGCGCCCAGCGTGAATTTTCCCAAGCGCGTAACGGGGGACTCGGCCAAGAGGTTGAGGGTGACGTAATCGATAGTCACATCCGGCTTGTAGACGCCGTTCATGCGGTTGATGCCCACGGTTTCCTCGTTGTAGAGCTTCCAATTCTTCCAATGAGTGCCCGTGTAAAAACGCAGGTAGGCCCCTTCACTGGCGTTGGTATCGGAATACCAGGGCCCCTGGTAGAACTGATTTTGGCTCCAGAGGACTTGCTCGGTGCGGAAGTGCAGATGCTCGAAGTGGTAGGATTGGTAGACGCTAGCTTGGGCGCGCAGGTCCTGCTGACGTGCAGGGATGTCCTCAACGTCAAAGGTGGACGCAGGAAGTCCGCGGTCGGCAGACACGACGTAGGCACTACCCCCTGTGCTCCAGCGGCCGCCGGAATAGTTTCGCTGATGCGTCAAAAAAAGCTCATGGCGACTGCCATCGGCACCGTTACGACGCAACCCGTCGTCGCCGTAGCGGTAATCGTTTTTCCAAGCTTCTGTGCCTCCGCCGATTCGCATTGTAGCATCTGGCCGATTTGCCAAGGTCCAGATGCCGCCTACACCCGCTCCTTTCAAGCTACTTCCTCTGAGCTCGAGGACATCCTCCGATTGTCCACGTACGTCCAAAAGTTCACCCAGGGCTTGGCCGCTCTGGTACTGGGAAGCTAAAGCATTCCCCCAGGTGCGTTGCTGGCCCCATTGAGGCAGCAAGGAAAAATCAGCTACCCCCAAGTCTGGTGTCAACAAAGGAAGGCCTTCCCAGGACCCTTGCACGTACGCGCTGGGGTAGCCGTCGCGACTGAGGAGCAACGAGGCTCCAGGGGAGGTCATGCGGATATCCGCACCGCTTGCCCACCAACTAGATGCATCGGGTTGAGCGACCACCGGTTGCGTGGGAGAGGTTTGGCTCCAAACGGGAACCGTTTCAAGGTGTAGGGTGCTATCGGGGCTCTGGGCATAACCAGCCACAGCGCCCAAGCTGAGTCCAATCAGGACGGCAATGGGGGGTGTTTTCATATCTCTTCAGCGCTAGGCCCGGCACTGACGGGGGTATAGAACTTGGCAGGTCTTCTGGCTTCCTGTCGCATTGTGGCCTTCCCAGACGATCCAGTGGCATATACACAATGCGTTTCCAACAGGTTACAGCTGCGGGTACAGCTCCGGAATTGCACCGGATTCCCTTTTAAGCTCACGGGGTGAGCACGCAAGAACAGGTCAAAGTTAGAGAAAAAGGCGCCGCGCAGCGTTGTGGGCCGCTTCAAGAGCCAAAGGCGAAACCCCCATGGGTATGCGCTCGGAGAGTGCGTAGGTTAACAAGCTCTCGCTGGGCAGGTTGCCGCAGAGTTCATCCTGGGCCATGGGGCAGCCGCCAAATCCCAGTAAAGCCGAGTCAAAACGTCTTACGCCGGCCTTCCACCCTGCTTGAACGAGTCCAGAACGCAACGAATAGCCCGTCGGAACGTGCAAGTGCAAGCCAATTCGGGCATCCGGGGCCGTCTTTTGGGCGCAGGACACCAAGGACGTAATGGTCTCCGGGCGTGCCTGGGCTACCGTATCGCTTAACGAGATGGCTTCAGGGGCCACGGTGTCCTGAATCCGCGCTACCCAATCGGCCACGTCCTGCTCGGAATAGGTTTCTCCGTAGGGATTTCCAAAGGCCATGCTCACATACACGACCAAAGCTTTGCTGGATGCGCGTAAGATTTGGGCGTGTTCTTTAAGTTCGGCTAAGGCTTGTTCGCGCGTTCGGTTGGTATTGCGCTGCTGAAATTCTTCGGAGGCGGAAAAGGGAAATCCAACCACATCGACCGCTGGGTGCTTGGCCGCGTGTGCTACGCCTTTGGCATTGGCAGCAATGACTAGAAAGCGGTTGGTGCCTTTCAAGGGATGAAGGGCATCCAAAACGGCTGAGGTGTCCGCCATTTGGGGAATCGCCTTGGGAGACACAAAACTGCCGATGTCCAGGGTGTCAAAGCCCACGGTGAGTAAATGCTTGAGGTAGTCCACCTTGTCTTCCGTGGAAAACACGGTAGAATAGCCTTGCATGGCATCCCGGGGGCACTCGACCCAAATCAACCGTTCTTCCATGCTGATTGTAGCTGTTTGACCATGGAGGGGCCTTGGTACACAAAGCCGGTATAGACTTGAACTAAATCCGCGCCAGCGTTGCGTTTGTCGATGACGTCCTGGGCCGTAAATACCCCGCCAACCCCAACAATGCTGAGGTGGTCCCCCACCGCCTCTTTCACCCAGCCGATGACTTCGGTGCTCTTTTGAGTCAGCGGACGTCCCGATAGGCCTCCTGCGCCGATGGCTTCAATGCGCTCTTTTGGGGTATTGGGGGCGTTTCGGCCAATGGTGGTATTGGTGGCGATAATGCCTTGGAAGCCTGATTCGGCGGCAAGGCGGGCCATATTTTGAACTTCTTCCCGGGTCAAGTCTGGAGCCATTTTTACGGCGAGCGGCTTGGCGCCTAAGCGCTTGTTTTCGGTTGCCACCGCCTCTAAAAGAGACTTCAAGGCCGCCTCATGCTGCAGATCTCTCAACCCCGGTGTATTGGGCGACGAGATATTGACCGTAAAGTAATCGACCTGGGTGTGGAGGGCTTGCATGGCCAAGAGGTAGTCTTCGTGCGCCTGTTCGTTGGGGGTTTCTTTGTTCTTGCCAATGTTGCCCCCGACAATTTTCCAGCGATGGCTTCGCTGGGCCAAACGCAAAGCGGCATTCTCCGCCCCCCGGTTGTTGAATCCCATGCGGTTGATGATGGCTTGATCCTCGGGAAGTCTAAATAAGCGTGGCTGTGGGTTTCCAAGCTGTGGGCGCGGCGTAAGCGTGCCTATCTCGACATGGCTAAAGCCCAGAGCGAAGAAGCCTTCCATGGCCTCTGCGTTCTTGTCGAGTCCTGCTGCGAGGCCAACGGGGTGCTCAAAGGTGAGGCCCATGGCCTGGACAGGCGCGGATGCAATGCTTCCCACAAAGCTGCGCAAGAGGCTTCGACCCATGCTCGTGGATTGAAGAAGGCGCATTTGCGCCATGGTTAGGTTGTGGGCGCGTTCGGCCGGAAGGCGGAACAACAAGGGACGGAGCAGCGAGGAATACAGCATGGATACACAAAGTTAGGGTTAGATTTGCAGCGTGAACCCTACGATTCAAAACCGACAGGCGCGTTTTGCCTACCATTTGGACGATTTCTTTACCGCCGGCCTGCAATTGTATGGCACGGAGGTCAAGTCGTTGCGGGAAGGCAAGGCCAACCTTTCGGACAGTTACTGCTACCTAAATGAGCGTGGGGAGCTCTATATCAAGAACTTGCACATTGCCGAATTCCGGTTGGGCACCTACTCCAACCACCTTCCCTTGCGCGAACGCAAATTGTTGCTCAAGAAGAACGAGTTGGCGAAAATCCAGAAGGCGCTGAAGGACGTGGGAACGACCATTGTGCCACTCAAATTATTCTTTAGCGCACGTGGCTGGGCCAAGCTGGAGATTGCCACAGCAAAGGGCAAAAAATTGCACGACAAGCGCGCTGCCTTGAAAGAACGGGACATTGACCGCGATACAAAGCGCGAAATCTAGATCAACGCTGGGTGTCCACGTCTTTGAGCATGGGCACAAACCGGAAGTTTCCAAGGGCCTCTGAGAAGGTCTCGCCTGCCTCGTCCCGCCAAATGGCGTGCATGAGCTGATCGTCCCCCACATCCCCTACGGGTACGATGAGACGTCCCCCGGTGCGGAGTTGGTCGATGAGGGCCTCGGGCAATTCAGGTGCAGCCGCCGTAACCAGAATACCGTCAAAGGGCGCGAAAGCCGGCAGGCCCTTGTAGCCATCCCCAAACTTCTGTGTTACGCGGTAGCCCAAACCGCTGAGCAAGGGACGCGAGAAATCAAAGAGTTCCTTCTGGCGCTCAATGGTGAAGACTTTGTAGCCCATTTCCGCCAGTACCGCCGCCTGGTAGCCCGATCCCGTCCCGATTTCCAGCACTTTGCTCCCAGCAGGAAGTTGCAAGGCTTCAGTTTGAAACGCCACGGTGTACGGCTGTGAAATGGTTTGCTGGGCGCGTATGGGAAAAGCCGCGTCCCGGTAGGCAAATTGCTCAAAGGAAGAATCCAGAAACAAATGACGTGGTACCCGTGAAAGTGCCGCAAGAACCGTTTCGTCCTTGATGCCACGCTCCCGGAGCTGTTCCACGAGCTGCATGCGTTGGCCTTGGTGCTTGGGACTGTCGCTTCGCATAGAGTCCCGCAAATTACAAAGCCCGTGCTGCTCTACCTTTGCAGCATGCAGGAAAGTTATACACGACAGGCCTTCGCTGGCCTCTTTGTCCTTTTGGTCTTCGTCGCCTGTGACAACCGCAGTATTGAAGAGCCGGCCTACCTGCACGTTGAGGCATTAGCCCTTGCAGCGGACCCCACCTCCACCTACGGCAACACCAGTTCCAAGATTACGACGGCTTGGATTGAAGTGGATGGCGTGAATTTGGGGGCTCACCACCTTCCTGTGACCTTGCCCGTATTGATCGATGTCGAAGGTCCCGCAGAGGTCATTCTGTATCCGGGCATCAACATCAATGGCATTTCGAGCTTCCGTGGGATCTATACCTTCTACACCGACTACCACGCTACGGTGAATTTGCAGCGCGGTAAAACCAGCAACCTGCCCCTAGGTGGCTCACCCCGCGTGCTGAGCTACGATTGGACCGGGTTTGGTGGTAATCTCATCGTTAGTCCTTTGGAGAACTTCGAAGCCGTGGGGCAGCGCCTCGTGGCTACCCTGCAAAGTGATACGTCGTGGATTTTGACGGCAGACCCCTCCCTACGGTTCCCTGCGCCCACGGGCGAAAGCAATGCCTACAGCGGTTTGGCCATACTAGATACCGGGATTAGCCGTTTTGAAGTACATAGCATGGATCGCTACGTCTTACCTAAACAAAGCGCAAACGTATACGTGGAACTCGATTACCGCTGTTCCACGCCAATCACGGTAGGCGTCATTGCGTACAGCCCAGGCCAAGTTCTTCAAATGCCCACGGCCACGCTCAACCCATCAGCTTCCTGGAACCACGCCTACATCAACCTGATTTCGGAAGTATCTGGTGTGCCCGAGGCTACCGATTACCGCATTTGGCTGGGTGCTATCAAAGCCGGCAACGGCAAGTTGGATACCGTTCTAGTAGATAACGTTCGATTGGTGTACCGCCCATGAGCCCACGCAGCCCACGTCTCAATCGTATCGCCCACTTTTGGAGGGCTCGGTACATTGCGTGGGATTTTAGCGGCGCCGTACTGGCCTATACCTTTCTTTACTTCCTGCGTAAAACCGTTTTGGAGCCCGAACGCTTCGGGCTCTCCACGATGCCCTGGGATACGTTTTACAGCATGGGGGCGTTTTTAACTGGCCTCCTTTGGATTGGTTCTATGGGCATTGTGGGGCTTTACTTGCGTCCCCTGCGCAAATCCCGACTTAAAGAGCTCAGCCGGTCGCTGCAGGTTTGGGCTGCTTTCAGCCTGTCGTATTTTATTCTGTTCCTGCTGGACGATTACGTAAACGACTACAGCGGCTATTTTAAGAGTGGGGGGCTCTTTGCCGGCACCTTGCTGTTCTGGACGGTTTTGGGCCGAATCCTACTCGGCTATTACGTGCGCCACGCCATCAAACAGAAGAAATTGACCTTCCCCACCTTGCTGGTAGGGTCACGTGAAAGCCTGAAGACGCACCTCCCAGCCTTAAAGCGGCATGCGCACGAGGCCGGAGAGATTTTGGCGGGTTGGATCAACACCGAAAACGACGGAGACAAGCGCTCCTTGGATGATTTGCCTATGCTCGGCCTCTCTGCTGAGTTGCCCATGTGGGTGGAGCGCTTGCACGTGGAAGACTGCATCTTGGCGCTACCCGCCCAGCAGCACGACCGACTGACACCATTGGTGCTGGATCTAGAAATGCTGGGCGCCCGAATCTTCATGGTGCCCGATACCTACGGAATTTTATCCGGCATGGTGGGAATAGACGAGCATGGGGTGCCCTTAATGGAGTGGCATTTGGACCCCATGGATCCTTGGCAGCGCAACACCAAGCGCTTAGCCGACTTTGCACTCAGCGGCTTGGCCTTGTTGCTTCTCAGCCCTTTATTGTTGGTCCTGGGCCTATTGGTCATGAAGGACGGCGGTCCGGCGTTTTACTGGCAAGAGCGTTTGGGCCGAAAAGCGAAGCCCTTTAAAATCGTCAAATTCCGCTCCATGAGTGTACATGCCGAACAAGCTGGGCCTCAATTGAGCAGCGAAGAAGATCCGCGCATCACGCCCATTGGTCGCATTCTTCGCAAATACCGTTTGGACGAACTCCCACAGTTCTGGAATGTCTTCATCGGCGATATGAGCTTAGTGGGCCCCCGCCCTGAACGCGCCTTTTTTGCCGAGCAAATCCTTGAAAAAGCGCCTCAGTACCGCCATATCTACAAAGTCCAGCCAGGCATAACCAGCTGGGGCATGGTGCGCTACGGCTACGCCAGCACGGTGGACCAAATGATTCGTCGTATGGAATACGACTTGGTCTACATCGAAAACATGTCTCTCTTCAACGATATAAAGGTGGGGATTTACACGGTTTGGACCGTGATCCAAGGCCGAGGGAAGTGATTGCTGCCCTATCTTTCGGGCTATGAAAAACTGCACTGTTTTAGGGGCGGGAACGATGGGAAATGGCATTGCGCACGTCTTTGCCACCAGCGGCTACTCCGTTACCCTCTTCGATATCGCTCAACCCGCCTTGGACAGGGCCTTGGGCACCATCCAGAAGAATCTCGACCGTCAGGTGTCCAAAGAACTCTTGACCGCTTCGGAAGCCGAAGCTGCCCTGGGCCGTATCACCCCTTCCTTGGACCTGGCTTCCGCCGTTTCTCAAGCAGACATCGTCGTGGAAGCGGCCACGGAGCGCGAGGACCTCAAACTTCAAATCTTCCGCGACTTAGACACTCTTGCGCCAGCAGGCTGTATTCTGGCGAGCAATACCTCGTCCATCTCCATTGGCAAGATTGCGGCGGTCACCAAACGTCCCGAGGTCGTTATTGGCATGCACTTCATGAATCCCGTACCGGTCATGAAGCTGGTGGAAATCATTTGCGGCTACAAAACCTCAGAAGCCACCACCCAAGCGGTGATTGCGCTTTCCGAAGCGCTGAACAAGATACCCATCTCTTGCAACGACTACCCTGGATTTGTAGCCAACCGAATCCTCATGCCCATGATCAACGAAGCAGTGGAGGCTCTACAAACGGGAGTCGCAGGTGTCGCGGAAATTGACGGCATCATGAAGCTCGGCATGGCCCACCCCATGGGCCCCTTGCAGTTGGCGGACTTCATTGGTTTGGATGTCTGTTTGAGCATTCTTCGCGTCCTCCACGATGGTTTGGGCCAGCCTAAGTACGCCCCTAACCCCCTTCTCGTCAACCTCGTGACCGCAGGTGACCTAGGCGTGAAGTCTGGACGTGGATTTTACGACTACTCGGGCGGTTTAAAGGATGCCCCCGTCGCCTACAAACGTTAATTAGTTAATTTATCCAACAATGAATAAAACCATTATTTTCAGTGCTTTAGCTATTTCGGCTTTCAGCATGACCGCCCAGGTCAACTTGATCAACAAGGTGGCAGGCAATGGCGCCACCGATGGCGCCACGTTTGAATTTAAAACCCTGGTAGATCTGGAAGCTACTTCGGTGAAGAACCAAGGCTCAACCGGCACGTGCTGGTCCTACTCTACCACCGGCTTCATTGAGTCTGAGCTGATCCGCATGGGCAAGCCCGTCATGGACTTGTCCGAGATGTACACGGTGCGCAAAGTCTACCAAGACAAGGCTGATCGCTACGTTCGTCTACACGGCTACCTCAACTTCGCCCAAGGCGGCGCTATGCCCGACATGCTCTACGTTATCAAGCATTACGGGGCCGTTCCTCAAGAGGCCTATGCGGGCCTCAACTACGGCAAGGACTACAACGACCACGATGAGCTGGAAGCATCCTTGAAGGGGATTGTAGATGCGGTGGTGAACAAGAATTCGGGCACGCTGACTCCTGTGTGGAAGCAAGGCTTTACAGGCGTTTTGGATGCCTACTTGGGCGAGGAACCCAGCATGTTCAAGTACAACGGCAAGTCCTACACCCCACGCACCTTTGCGGACCAAGTCTTGGGCATTAATCCCGACGACTACGTGCAGCTCACCTCCTACACGCACCACCCCTTCCAATCGTGGTTTGCCATCGAAGTACCCGACAACTGGACTTGGGGCCTCTCCTACAACGTTCCTTTGGACGACATGATGGCCACCATTGACCACGCCTTGGAAAACGGCTACACCATTGCGTGGGCCACCGACGTGTCTGAAAAGGGCTTCTCCCTCAAGAATGGCGTTGCGGTTCTTCCTGCTAAGCCCTGGAGCAAGATGAGCGACGAAGAAAAGAGCAACGTTTACACTGGCCCACACGAGGAAATGGTGGTGACGCAAGAACTTCGCCAAATCGCCTACGACAACTACGAGTCTACGGACGACCACGGTATGCAGATCGTGGGCAAAGTGGCCGATCAGAACGGAGGCATTTACTACATCGTCAAGAACTCTTGGGGTGAGCGCGAGAATCCTTACCGCAGCGGCTATATATACGCCTCCGAAGCGTTTGTGCGCTACAAGACCTTGTCCATCCTCTTGCACAAGGACGGCGTACCCAAGAAAATAGCGAAGGGTATGTAATTACATCTGCTCAGGTGCTGCAATTCCCAGCAAGGAAAGGCCGCGCTTGAGCACTCCCGCCACTTGACGGGAAAGATCCACACGGAACGCCGCTTTTTGCGGCGTTTCTGCGTTTAGGACCGAATGTACCTGGTAAAATCCGTTGTAGCCTTTGGCCACGTCGTAGAGGTAGCTCGCCACAGCACTTGGATTTTGATCCGCGGCAGCGTGGTCAATGACAGATGGGAACTTGCCCAAAATTTTGATGAGCTCCCGCTCCTTGGCTTCTAAGGCTACGTCGTCCCAGCTCCAGGCGCCCACCTCACCTGCTTTGCGGAGAATGGATTTAATTCGGGCATGCGTGTACTGCAAGAAAGGACCGGTATTGCCATTGAAGTCGATGGATTCTTCGGGATTGAAGACCATGCGCTTTTTAGGATCCACCTTCAGAATGAAGTATTTCAGCGCTCCATGCCCCAAGGTCTTGTAGAGGTCCGCCTGCTCCGAAGCGGATAGCCCGTCTACTTTGCCCAATTCTTCGGACAAACGCTTGGCCGTGGCTTCCATTTCGTCGAGCAGGTCGTCCGCGTCGACTACGGTGCCTTCGCGGGATTTCATTCGGCCCGAAGGCAAATCCACCATGCCGTAGGACAGATGGCTGAGCTTGTCTGCCCAACTGTAGCCCAACTTGCTCAAAATCAAAAAGAGCACCTTGAAGTGGTAGTCCTGCTCGTTGCCCACCACATAGGTCAAGGAATCCATGTTGAAATCCGCAAAGCGCTGAATGGCGGTGCCGATGTCCTGGGTCATGTAGACGCTGGTACCGTCCTTGCGGAGCACCAATTTCTCGTCTAAGCCATCGCCGGTGAGGTCAATCCAGACAGAGCCGTCTTCCCGGCGGTAAAAAACGCCTTTTGCCAAGCCCTCCTCTACGTCCTTCTTGCCGAGCAGGTAGGTGTTGGATTCGTAGTAGTTCTTGTCAAAGGCAACGCCTAGGCGTGCATAGGTCGCATTAAAACCCGCATAGACCCACTCGTTCATTTGATTCCAAAGTGCGAGCACGGCTGCATCGCCAGCTTCCCAGTCTTGCAGCATTTTTTGGACCGCTCGCATGCAGGGAGCCTGCGCTTTGGCATCTTCGGGGGTCAGCCCCGCAGCAACACCTTCTTCGGTTTCCTTTTTGAGCTGCTGATCAAAGCGGACATAGTACTTGCCCACCAAGTGATCGCCTTTGAGACCGGTAGTCTCGGGGGTTTCTCCGTTTCCAAACTGCTGCCACGCGTACATGCTTTTGCAAATGTGCACGCCTCGGTCATTGATGATTTGTACTTGCACCACGGGTTTCCCGGTAGCTTGAATGATCTGCGCCACCGAATAGCCCAAAAGGTTGTTTCGGATATGCCCTAAGTGCAGGGGCTTGTTGGTATTGGGGGAGGAATATTCCACCATGGCGGCCGCTTGTTGGGCATCCACGGGCCGAATGCCCCAATGCGCATCCGCTTGGATGGCGTCAAACGTAGCTTGAACGGGAGCGTCGCTCATTGAAATGTTCAAGAAGCCCTTGACCACATTGTAGCCCGATACGGCTTCCACCCGGGCTTGAAGCTCCGCGCCAATGGCGTTGGCGGTGGCGTCGGGGGCCATTCGGCTCGCTTTCAGGTAGGGAAAAACGACCAAGGTGAGGTCGCCCTCAAACTCCTTTCGGGTCTCCTGCAAATCCATAGGAGCACCTTCCAGGCCAAACAAATCTTTTAGAATGTCCGCAAGGGCGGATTCCAGCAACGTATTCATGAGCGGTTAAAAAGAGCCTCGAAGGCCAAGACGTTCTTGCAAGCGGTAAACGGTACTTTGGAGTAGGGTGAAGGCCGCTGTCCCCATCGCATTGCCGCCCTTGTCGAGCAGCGGATTGATTTCGGTGAACTCCATGCACATGACTTTGGGTTCATCGGCAAAGAGCTCAAGCAGGCCACGTGCTTCTTCAAGCGTGAACCCACCAGGCACAGGGGTTCCTGTGCCCTCGGAGATACTGGGATCCATGCTGTCTACGTCAAAGGAGATGTAGACCATGTCGCATTTGGACAATTGCTCCATCACCTCGTGCACAATGGCTTTGAGGCCTTTTTTTCGGACCTCGGGTACGCGGTGCACGCGCATGTCGTTTTCTTGAATGAGGTGATCTTCCGGCTCTTCGGTGGAGCGCAGGCCGATAAAGGCCACATCCGAAGGCTTCACCCGCTGGGGATGTCCCTTGAGCTTTTGCCACGCATCGAGGGTGACAGGGCTTGGGTCGTTGATTTTGCAGGCCACATTGTCAGCACCAATCGCCGTCGCTAGGGGCATGCCGTGCATATTGCCCGAAGGAGAGGTGAACGGAGAGTGCAGATCGGCATGCGCGTCAATCCAAACGACGCCCAGGCGACTCAGCGGGTAGGCTTGTTTGATCCCCGCAATGGTTCCTCCCGCGTTGGAATGGTCCCCTGAAATCACAATAGGAAAATGCGAATCGTCTAAGGTCTCGGCTACAACCGCAGAAATTCGGCGGTACATGCGCACAATGCCCCGAATGCGTTTGCCGTAGGGAGATTCTGGGTGGCGGTAGAGCAGCGCGTTGTTGGTTTGAACCTTGCGAGGCGCTAAACTCCGAAAGAACTTTGGCTGCAGGTGAAAGGAAGCGCCTCGAATAGCTGCATAGCCCAAGCTGGAGCCCCGTGTGCCGGCACCCAATTCAGACATTGCAGTAATCAACTGTAACATATGGAGCAAAGGTAGGAATTGGCCTACCTTTGAATGGTACGTTTCTTTCCATGGCTAAAAAGCGCAACACACCCTCCTCGTCGTCCTTCATGCAATCGCTGCAATCCTTTCGCAGCGAACTGAGTTCTAACAAGTCGCTGCACGCAGTTTTTGGCATTGCCTTACTCTTTCTAACGGGATTTTCTTTGTTGGCGAGTGTCTCGTCTTTGGTTTCATGGACGGCCGATTTTAGTCAGTTTGAAGGCACGTTTGGGGACATTCTCTTGGATCCAAATGTTAAAATGGCCAATATCTTCGGCAAACTCGGAGCAGCGGTGGGTTTTTATTTAACCGTGAAGAGCTTTGGCTGGGTCTTCATTCTTCCCTTGCTTTGGTTGATCCAACTTAGCCTCAAATGGGGCTTAGGGCTGACCTTCAAGCCCTGGACCTGGCTGCGTCGCTTCTTGCTGTGGACCTTGCTTTTAAGCAGCTTTACGGGCTTACTTCCCTTGGAATTGAGCGATGCCGTAGTCGGAAATTTGGGGCATGGTCTCGCGTTTTGGGGGACGTCTTTCTTGGGGACGGCTGGTGCTTGGCTGGCATGGGTAAGCCTTACCGGCGGCCATGTGGTTTGGTTGTTTAAAATGACCCCCCAGACGTGGCGTCGTCCCGCTGAGGACAAGGCCCCTTGGGACGAGGATGCTTCACAAGAGGATGACCTAGACCCCATTCCAGATGAGCCCAGCGAAGCTGTGGAGTGGGATTTGGACGAAGAAGGCGAAGATGAGGACACCGCATTCTTGGATGATTTGGATCTGCCTGTGGTAGATCCAGCTGGAGAGCCAGAAGCAGCAACCCCTACCCTGGAATCTCTAGGTCTGGAGGAAATGGAACCCATTGCCGTTACCAGCGATGTGGCTGAAGAATCCGAAGAAGCCCCTGCCAAGGGATCTTTGGCGACTTCCTTTGATCCGCGTGCAGACCTTTCGCGCTATCAATTCCCCAAGTTGAGCCTTCTGGCTGAAATTCCCCAGGGCCAAGGCAAGGTGGACGCCGAAGAACTCGAAGCCAACAAAGAGCGCATCATCGAAACCCTGCGCAACTACAAGATTGAAATCTCCAAAATCAAAGCAGCCGTGGGTCCTACGGTCACGCTGTACGAGATTGTGCCAGAGGCGGGCGTTCGGATTTCCAAGATTAAAAGCTTGGAAGACGATATCGCATTGAGTCTGAGTGCGTTGGGTATCCGCATCATTGCACCCATTCCTGGCCGCGGCACCATTGGTATTGAAGTCCCCAACCGCAGTCCCCAAATGGTGAGCATGAAGGCGGTCCTGGCCTCGGAGAAATTCCAGAACACCACGATGGACCTTCCTGTGGCGTTGGGCAAGACCATTAGCAACGAGGTTTTTGTGGCGGATTTGGCCAAGATGCCCCACTTGCTCATGGCGGGTGCTACGGGCCAAGGCAAGTCGGTAGGTCTGAACGCCCTGCTGGCCTCCATCCTCTACAAGAAGCACCCTTCGGAAGTGAAGTTTGTCCTCGTAGACCCCAAGAAAGTAGAATTGACGCTCTACAACAAGATTGAGCGCCACTTCCTGGCCAAACTTCCGGACACGGACGAGGCCATCATTACGGATACCACCAAGGTCATTCACACGCTGAATTCGTTGTGTATCGAAATGGACGACCGCTACGAGCTGTTGAAGGATGCCATGGTTCGCAACATCAAGGAGTACAACCAGAAATTTGTCAGCCGCAAGCTCAACCCGGAAGAAGGCCACCGCTACCTCCCCTACATTGTTCTAGTCATCGACGAGTTTGCCGACCTCATTATGACCGCCGGCAAGGAGGTGGAAACGCCTATTGCGCGTTTGGCCCAGCTGGCGCGCGCCATTGGTATTCACCTGATCATTGCTACGCAGCGTCCGTCGGTTAACGTCATTACCGGTATCATCAAGGCCAACTTCCCGGCCCGAATTGCCTTCAAAGTCTCGGCCAAAATTGACTCGCGTACCATTTTGGACGCTGGCGGCGCAGAGCAACTGATCGGCAAGGGGGACATGCTTTTCTCCGCAGGCAACGATTTAATCCGTTTGCAATGTGCCTTCTTGGACACTCCTGAGGTGGAGGATGTGTGTGAATTTATTGGTTCGCAACAGGCCTACCCCGACGCTTATGCCTTGCCCGAATACTCCGGCGAGGATTCTTCGGGTGGCGGAGGTGGCAACTACAGCGCAGACGAGCGCGACGCCCTCTTCGTGGAAGCCGCCCGCATTGTAGTGCAGAACCAACAAGGTTCGGCATCCCTTTTGCAACGCAAGCTGAAACTGGGCTACAACCGCGCAGGCCGCCTTATCGACCAATTGGAAGATGCGGGCATCCTCGGACCTTTTGAAGGCTCTAAAGCGCGCCAAGTCCTCATTCAAGATGAACACCATTTGATGGAACGCCTTAACGGCAACTAAGATTATGAAGCAGTACTCCTCCCTCTTTTTTACCCTTTTGGCTTGTTTATGGTCGTCTGTGGCTTTTGCCCAAAGTGGAGATCCGTTAACGCTATTGAAAGAGGTGCAGTCGAAGACTTTGGCCTACAAAGACCAGAACATTCAGTTTGCCATGGTCATTGAGGCGCCCGGCCGCGATGGCAAGAAGGTGCAACGCAAGACTTCGGGCCAAGTGCAGGTGGTGGGCGAAAAAGCCCTATTGGTCCTCAATGGTCAGAAAATCTACTTAGACGGCAGCCGTTTGACAACCGTGAGCGAAGAGGATGAAGAAATCGTCGTCCGAAAACTGGACGGAGACGAAACCCAGTACACCCCCGCCTCCATTTTAAAGAAGTACGAATCCGGCTCCAACTTCCAATGGGCCGGCGAGGAAACCCTATCCGGTGGCACTAAAGTGGTGTACATCCGCATGAAGCCTAAAAACAATGTAGACGTGCGGGACGTGGTCCTAGGCATCAACATGCGGACCAAGCGCATCCACTCCTACCAGGAATTTGGAACGAATGACGTGACCACCACATTACGCATTGTACAATACGATGTGAATCAGGGCGTTAACGTTTCAAAAGTCACGTTTAACAAAGCCAACTACCCCGGGTACGATTACATTGCTCCCAAGGGGATGTAAACCCTCCGCATGCAACGCATCGATTGGTATGTACTCCGGTCCTTTGCCGGCATCTTCCTGAAGACGATTGGAATTTCCGTCTTCTTTCTGCTCATGCAGATGGTTTGGAAGTATGTGGACGATCTAGCCGGGCGTGGCGTCGATTGGTGGGTCATTCTAGAATTGCTCTTTTACTGGTCTGCCTCTGTTTTGCCCATGGCGGCACCAGTGGCGGTCCTCTTTGCGGGCATCATGGTCTACGGGGACTTGGCCGAATCGCGGGAGCTCGCCGCCGCCAAATCCTCCGGGGCTTCGTTCTACCGCTTGATTCGACCCCTCCTGCTGGGACTGGGCCTCATTGCGGTGGGCATGTTCTTCGTGGCGAACAACCTCATCCCCGTCGCCAACTTCAAAGGGGAAAACCTGCTGATCAACATTGCGAAGCAACGCCCCACGTTTAATCTTCAACCCGGCATTTTTTACGGGGGCATCGACGGCTACAGCATTAAAGTTGGCGCCAAGTCGGACAATGAGGTTAAGGACATTCTCATTTACGACCACCGTGAGCGCGGCCAAGGCAATCACACGGTCATCATGGCGCCCCGAGCGGTTCTCCACTACAGCGAAGGCAGCCGGTGGATGGAAATGGAGCTGTTTAATGGAACGAGCTACCAGGAGTACAAGGCGGAGAAGCGCGAGGAGCGCGAGCGAAAGCCCTTCCTAGAGTGCTCCTTTGAGCGTATGCTCATTCGGGTCAATATGGGATCATTCCAAATGGGCGACTTGTACTCCGTCAACCGAAGCGACGAATACAACATGCTGAGCGTGACACAATTGGACCATGCCATTTCGGAACTCTACAGCCAATACAGCCAGCGACAGTCGGAAGTGGGCCAAATCATGCGCAACAAATACTACGGTTGGGCAACGGCGGACAGCGCTGCATTTCAGCCCATGACGGAAGAGGGTTTGGCACAGCCAGATTCTGCTCAAGCGTTCTACATGAAGGAGCGCTTAAAGGGGCATTACCTCTTCCGGGCGGTCAACAATGCCATCCATTCGGCGCAAGCCAACCGAGACTACATGGAGCAAATTCAATCCGAATATGTCTGGCGAAATCAGATCATTGCCCGCCACTACTTGGAATTTCACAAGAAGTTCAGTGTGGCCATCGCCTGCATCCTGCTCTTCTTCATTGGGGCCCCGTTGGGCGCCATCATTCAAAAAGGGGGATTTGGTCTGCCCTTCGTGATTTCCGTACTCCTCTTCCTCTTCCACTACGTCCTAACCATCATCTTTGAGAAAATGGGCCGAGAGTGGTTGATTTCCCCGTTTTGGGCCATTTGGTTGCCGAACGCCATCCTCCTACCCATCGCCCTTTGGATGACGATTTGGGCCGCTAATGATGCGACGATGAACAGTTTTGCGCGCCTTCGAAAACGCCTGTTTGGCTGGATTCCCCAACGCGCATGAAGATCCTACACCTCTGCAACAAAGTACCCTACCCGGGCCGAGACGGAAGCAGCCTGGCCATGGAGGCCTTGATACGGCTCGAAATCAAAGCAGGGCATGAAGTGCACGTCCTCGCCCTCAATACCGACAAGCACTTTGTTTCCCATCCTAAAGCGCCTGCGGGAATTCGTTTTGAAGCCCCAGCCGTGCGGGTATCGCCCAGCCTACGTGGATTGATCGGGCACCTCCTCCATCCCGCCTCCTACTTTGCAGCGCGCTTTGACCATGCCACCGTGCGTCACCGCATTTCGGTGCTGGCGGCTGAGGTTGACCTTATCGTCGTGGATTCCTTGTTCATGGCGGTTTACCGCATGGCATTTGGCCAAACACCGTGGATCCTTCGCGCCCACAATGTGGAACATCAAATTTGGGAACGCACCTTGGAAGGCATGGCCTGGAGTCCTAAAAAAGTCTTCACCGCCTGGCAAACCCGACGCCTGAAGCGCTGGGAAAGCTTGATGCTGCAAGGCACCGAGGTCTGGGCTATTTCAGAAGAAGATGCCGTGGCCCTTCGCCGTATGGGTGCGAAATCCGTGCGCACCCTGCCCTGTACCTATGACGTAGATGGACCCTGGACCTCCAGCGGTGCGGCGGCCAGCGGAGTCTACCACCTCGGTGCTTTGGATTGGTTGCCCAATGTGCAAGGTCTGCAATGGTATTTGGAGCAGGTTCACCCCCATGTGCAAGTTCCTGTGACCGTGATTTCGCGCCACTGGCCTGCGCAGTTGCATACACCCATCGGCCTCACCCACCTCTCTCGATTGGAAGACGGTTTTTCCTTTGACGCCCACGGGATTTTTATCGCACCCATTTTGTCGGGAAGTGGTATGCGCATCAAGCTGCTGGAAGCCATGGTACGAGGCAAGGCCATTGTAACCACCTCAATTGGTGCTGAAGGACTGGAAAACGCCCCTGGAATAGCGGTTGCCAACGATCCTGTTGCTTTTGCAGAGGCCATTCAGCGCTTGGTAGACGACAAAGACTTCCGTTTAGCCCAAGGGGCCGCAGCGCAGGCCCATGCGCGTGCTACCTTTGCAGACGACGCTTTTGTGGCGTCTATGCATGCTTTGTGAGCGTATGGAATCCCGGATCTACTTAGACCTCTTTGTTTGTTGCTACTTGCTAGTAATGGGACTTGGCGTGGCTATTCTTGCAGGCAGTATTCCATACGCGCTTTTTCCAGGGATGGTGAGGCTTTGGCATTTTGTAAAACGGCCTAAACCCACTCCCACCGCCTATGATGTTCCCAGAGACCAGGAATGGCCCTCCGTGGATCTCGTCTTTGCCGCCTACAACGAGGAAGCCGTTCTGCGTGAAAAACTCGCCAGCCTTCAAAACCTGGACTACCCTCGAGATCGCCTAACGGTGTGGGTGGGTTCCGACTGGAGCAACGATGGGACGGAGGCCATATTGGCCGAAGTGGCCCAAGAGATGCCCCATTTGAAGTGGGAGCGCATGGTGGAGCGTTCGGGCAAATCCAAGATTATCAACTACTTGGTGCAAAAAGGCCAAGCGGACATCGTGGTGGGCACAGATGCCAATATCTTCTTCCATCCGATGGCCTTGAAGCATTTGGTCGCACCACTCGTGCTCGATGACCAAACGGATTTAGTGGGCGGTGAACTGACCTACCGCGGTCTAGGTCAAGGTGATAGCTACAAAAGCATCGCGACCGAAGAGCGTTCCTACATCGGATGGGAAAACCGCACCAAAGTCTGCGAAGGTGAACTCTGGGGCATGACCATGGGCGTTGAAGGCGGGTGCTATGCTATTCGTCGACAGGCCTTTACCCCTATTCCGGCCGGAACCTTCATGGAAGATTTTTTCCTGACCATGCGGGTTTTCGCAAGCGGAAAACGCGTACAGCATGCGGCCTTGGCGACCTGCACCGAAGATGTGAGCAACGATGCACACATGGAATACCGCCGAAAAGTCCGCATCAGCCACGGCAACTGGCAGAACATCTTTAGATACCGGATGCCTTGGACGCTTCGCTCGTTGGGCGTTACGCTGGCATTTGTGGGTCATAAACTGCTTCGGTGGGTCTTCCCGCTGATCGTCAGTGCCGCACTTCTGTCCGAATTGGCTGCGGGCCTCTACTATCAAGAATATGTGCTGGTCGCCTGGAACCTCCTAACCTTTGGCACCGTGGCGGCGTTTCTGCTCTATCCACGCACGCTCTTGCCAAAAGTCCTAGCCAAACGCATCAAACCCCTTTCCTATTTTACCTGGATGAACATAGCCCTAATTCACGGGTTAGTCCAATTCCTGCGCAGCCCACGGAACACGTCCGGGGTATGGCAGCCTACAAAGCGCAACAATCAATGAGCCCCTCCCCTTTTAGTTCGATCGAAGAAGCTTTAGCCGATTTGGCTAACGGCAAGATGGTGATTGTCGTAGACGACGAAGACCGCGAAAACGAAGGGGATCTACTGGCAGTGGCAGAAGGAATTACGGCGGAAACCATCAACTTTATGGCCACCCACGGTCGGGGCTTGATTTGCGCCCCACTGCCCGATCACCGCTGCGATGCCTTGGGCCTTAGGCCTATGGTTCAGCACAACACGGACCCCCATGAAACGGCCTTTACGGTGTCCGTGGATTTGAAGGGAAATGGTGTAACGACCGGCATTTCAGCCCTAGACCGCGCAAAGACGGTTCAAGCCCTGGTGAACGCAGAGAGCCGCCCCGAAGATTTCCAACGTCCCGGCCATATTTTCCCGTTGCGCGCCCGTCCAGGGGGCGTTTTGCGCCGGGCGGGGCATACAGAGGCGGCGATTGATTTGGCCCGTTTGGCCGGCAAGCAACCTGCCGGTGTGATTGTCGAAATCATGAACGAAGACGGAAGCATGGCTCGCCTGCCCGAACTCATTCAAATGAGTCATAAATGGGGACTGAAGCTCGTCACCATTGAGCAGCTCATTGCCTACCGGATTGAGCGTGAATCCCTCATCGTACTGAGAGACCAATGGACGGTTGACACGGAACAAGGACCCTTTGACCTTCACGTCTTTGAGCAGACCACGACGCATCAGGTGCATCTTGCCTTAAGCCGAGGCACTTGGACATCCGATGAAAGAATCCTGGTGCGCATGCAGTCGGGAGAACGCCGTGGCAGCATTTTGGACGATTTACAGGGCGGGAAAAGTCCCTTTGTCCATGTGCAACGTGCGCTTCAAAAAGTGGCGAAGGCAGGAAAGGGCGTAGTGGTTTGCATGAACCAGCGTCCGGGTCAGCCTAGCGTAGAAGACTTTGTGTCTCAGCTGCGAGGTAACCGCCACGAGCAACCCTCGTTTGGGAAGGATCCGTTGGATTATGGCGTGGGCGCCCAGATTTTACGCCATCTCGGTGTACAGCACATCACCTTGCTCACCAACCATCCTATGAAGCGTGTGGGGATTGAGGGCTATGGACTGCACATTGAGGCCAATCAGACGCTCTAGGGCTGACTTTTCGAACGCAATCGCTGCCAGAGCTGACTCCAGCTTGATCCACTTAGTTGCAACTGGACACCAAGGCCTTGTTTTTGAGCCACAGGTTGTCCGGTAAAGGCCATGTCGGCATTTCGGACCGAATACGCCTGCGCTAACCAACGACCATCTTCTGACAAGCGGTAGGTCAGCGTCACATCGCCTAGCCCTAAGGACGTCTGACGAGCACCCACGGGAATACCTAACTCGGTTTGAATTTTCAGCCGATCGTCCATAAAACTTCGACCAATACTGGCGTCCATTTGGCGTTGCAGCGTCTGCGCATCATTGGAGTAGGCCAACTGCACGTCCCAGTTGCTGCCAAGCCCTTGCGACATGAAATTTGAGAACTGCTGGGCGAGTACTTGAGTGGTATTGGTTTCCACCGCAGAAACTCCCGTCGAAGACCAGCCTTGTTGCTGGTCCCAGAAACAATGCAACGTCAGCAAACTAAGGACTTGTGTGGTCTTTTCATCCGACGATACTAAGCGGCTTTGCAATGCTGCCTGTGTCGCACTGCCAGCTGTCGGTAGGGCAATATCAAAACCCAAGTTGGGCTGCATGAGGTCGTCCGTCACATGCAGTTTGACATCCACGGGTAGGCGCTCCTGGCTACTCAGTCCCAGATAGGGCCCGGGATTAGTGCGGGTTTTATAAACGGCTGTAAGATCTACTTGGGCATGGTAGGGATCTCCCGACCAGGTGAGGTTGGCTCCGGGTTCTACCGAGAAGGGCTTGTTGATCAAGTTCTCCAATGTAAAGAGGTAGGTGCCTTTGTTGAGTGTCAACATCCCATTCATTTGCAAGTCGCCACTGTTGGGGTAGTCAATGCTCAGTTCGCCTTGTCCTTGACCTTCTAGTATGTCGCCGACCGTTTCGTCTAGGATGATTCGGGCTGTAATGGCGGGCGTTACATGAACCTTAAGCCCCATGTCGAAGCGAAAATCCGACTTGACCTCCGTAGTAGCCAGGCCAAGCGCTGTGGCTTCTCGTTTTTTGAACGACATGAAGCCTACATCGTCGAGGGTAACGGGCGCGTCCAAAGGAAGCACGAACAGGGAGGAATCCAAAGGGCTTGCCTCGAGGTCCAAGCGCAGACCCGAAAAACCTCCTGAAAGCCGCCCCTCGCCTTTTGCTCGAACATGTCCGTAGAAATTCTCTCCGCGTTCTAAATCCACCGCCAGAAAACGGCCGCTAGTGAAGAGGAAATCTACAGTTTTACCCGGGGGTGCTTTAAAGTCCACCTTGCCATTTACAGCCAAGGCCCCAATGCCTTTTTGGTCTCTTAGAGGGCCTTGCAAGGTCAAGGTCTTACCCCGGAGGCTCAAGCGTGGACTTCCTTCGTAGCGAACACCTGTAATGGGCAATGTGAACGCCGCATTTTCAAGGCGACCGCTGCCAGAGCCCACAAAATCCCCATTTATTTCGCGTAGACCTAGTTCTGCCGTGAGTTGCCCTGCCCAGTCTTCCAAACTACCTTCCGTAAAGCCGTTCAACAGGTTCAGGGGAAGTCGGTCGATGGTGAATTCCATGTCCCACGTGGGATTTCGCTCGCCTGTGGCCGTGAACCACAAAGAATCTTGACCGGGCCAACCCGCCAAGGCCTTCATGGCTACTTTCCCTGTTTCCATATCCACGTCCCATTGGGATTCCATGGTTCCCAGTGAGCGCTTATCCACCAAGAGTTCAGGTATCCAGGCATCGGCACTTGTCTGCCACTGCCCTATGGCTCCTGCAAAGATGAACTGCCCCCAAAGCTCGCCTTCGATGGGAAGTTCGGGCAAGCCAAATGCCTGTGTCCAAACCGCCAAGGGTAAGGCCTCCCATTGCACGCGCAGCACTTCATTGGGATCAGGGCTCAATGCCCCCACCAGGCCGATGGCACCTGCTTCTCCCGACCATACTAAGGCGTCATTAAATGCAAAGCGCTGCCGGTCCCAGTCGTAGACTAAACGCTTGCCCCCTGAAAATTCCCCCTTGCGGCCTTGAATTTTTAGGGTACTCGGCAACAACTCCCCTTTCCATACCGTAGCTCCCCGTTCTAGGGCCAGGTTCATGTCCGAAGCAACTCCGACATCGCGGGCTTTGAAGGCTATTTGAAGCCGGTCTTTTTGGTCTTTCCTACTAAACCAATGCAGCCCTGCATCGAGTGCTTCCGTTTTTAGGCTGAGGTGCGTTTCCGTCGGTCTAAAGCCCTGAAGGGGGGACGAACTCTCAAAGGTCCAAGGCCCACCGGCCAGGTTCCCTGAAGCCTTGAGCTGCTGGTAGCCTTTTTTGCGCGCATAGTTCGCCTCAAACCCTGGTCCTGCGACGGACACCTCTTGAATTCCTTGTTGCGCCCCCCACTGAAAACGGCCTTCCAGCCACGCATTCAAGGCTCCAGGTACGTCCGAGGGAAGTTCCTCTACGTTCCAAGTCAACGGGCCTTGGCTGCTTTTCAAGCTCGCCCTGAAATCGCCTACGCGCGCTTCCAGGCTATGGTTGCCCGCTTGAGAGGCGTGCCAGTCTAGGAAGAGGGGCGAATACCCCGCATCCAGAGCATTTTCAAGGTGCGCACTTCCGCCGTTTGCCCATGAAAAATAGCCGGACACTTCGCCTTGAACAGGCAAACCCAGGCCTTCCAGCCAGGTGGTATTTTCATTCCAGTTCCATGACAGTAAGACCTTCTCTTGTTGCAAAAGGAAATTCCCCTCCAGACGCTGAATGTGAGGCTGTTGAAGGCCTATAACCACGTTGAGTTCAGCCAAATCCCCGGTGCCCTCTAGGGACCAGCCCTCCAAGGTTTGATCGCCCCAGCGCGCAAGGTCCCCCGCCCCTTGCCATTCAGCGTGGAGCTTAGGGGCAAAGGCTATGTCGGCGCGGAGGCGTCCGTCCAGGATCAGTTCCGCAAATTGAGCATCTAAAACAGCGCCTTGCCAGTTATTCCAGAGGAAGTCCACCGAAGCTTTTTCAAACGTTCCCGTGCCGTTTATATGAGCCAAGCGCCGTTCCTCTTGGTATTCCTGTATATCAAGCGACCACGTCTCCCCTTCGAGCGTCCCTTCTGCGGTCCAGGTCCTGTCTCGCCAATAGGCCTGTGTGGCCAAAAGCTGCCAAGCCGCATAGCTGGTGTCGCCTTGGATGGCTCCAGAAGCACTACCCTCCCACGTCTTCCCAGACACATCCCACTGAAGCAAAGGTCCCGTTTCCATGAGTATGAGCTGACTCTCCGCCAGCCAAGCCGCTGTTTCCGCGGTTAGGGTCCATGTTTCCGTCGCAGGCGCGTAGGCGCCATGCAAGGCCATGGCCTCCAAGCCGTCCAAAGGCAGGGAAAGCACGGCATCCAGCCCATGTGCACCCTGATTAGAAACCTGAGAAAGCGCCAGGTTGAGCGCATAGGAGGGCGCATTGATGCTGGCTTGGTAGCGAATTCGACCTTGTACGCTGTCTATGTGCCACCAAAAAGGGTCCCCTGTCGTGTCCGTTGGCAACCATGGATCCACCCAATGGGCCCAGTCCCCAGAGGGTTGGCCTGTAACCACGAGGGAGTCCCAGGTACACGAAGCCAGGTGGAGCACGCCACCCGAATAGCCCAGCCCTTTGGTTTGCAGTCCATAGAGAACCACGGAATCGGCACCCTTCCCAAGAGCCACACGCGCTAAAGAAACTCCGGTCCAGGGCTCCCATTCAAGGCCTTCCCAGTGCAATGCTACGGATTCTTCCAAGGGGTTGGCCGCCACCCATGCACGAAGCCAACGGTCCACGGAGGTGCTGACTCGTTCTGGATGCGCCCCTAGCCATGCCACGAAGCTCGCCCCAGCGATCAGGAGGGTTAGGAGCAAAACAAGGAGGATAGAGAGGATTCGGCGCATGTACACGAAGGTAGAGGTACCTTTGCAGCATGACAATGACCTTGCCAAGAATTCTGGCCATTGAAACGAGCTGCGACGACACGTCCGTGGCTACACTGGAAGGCTTCCAGGTGCGTTCCAATGTGGTCTACACGCAAGTGCTCCACGAGCAGTATGGCGGGGTCGTTCCTGAGCTCGCTTCGCGGGCGCACATGGAGGCGCTCGTTCCAACGGTGGACAACGCCTTGAATAAAGCGAATTGGACCCTAAAGGACGTGGATGCCGTGGCGGTGACACAAGGTCCCGGACTACTGGGCTCCCTTCTGGTTGGTCACAGCTATGCCAAATCGCTCGCCCTGTCGCTGGGGGTCCCCCTGCTCAATGTTCACCATATGGAAGCGCATATGCTCGCCCATTTTTTGGTGGAGCCTGGCATTCAGGAAACGGCCATACCCGGATTTCCCTACCTCTGCTTAACAGTGTCTGGCGGGCATACCCAGCTGGTGGTGGTTCATGATTGGAACCGATTTGATGTGCTTGGAGAGACGCAAGACGATGCGGTTGGGGAAGCCTTTGACAAAGCGGCCAAGTTGCTGTCCCTTTCCTACCCTGGTGGACCCGTGATTGACCGTTTGGCACAATCGGGCAAACCCATCTTCACCTTTGCACAGCCGCAGATGCCGGCCCTTACCTTCAGTTACAGCGGCTTGAAGACATCCGTGATGCGCAGCATGCAAGCCCGTGTGAAGGAGGTTCCCGCCAGCTTGACGGTCGAACGCGCCGATTGGTGTGCCAGCATTCAAGTGGCCTTGGTACAGCCCCTGCTTGAAGGGCTCCAAGCAGCCAGTCATCAAACCGGCATTACACGCATTGCCCTGGCGGGCGGCGTGAGCGCTAACTCGCATCTGCGCCAATCGTGTCAAACACTGGCAACCGAACTCGATTGGGACCTCTACCTCCCTCCTTTTAGCTACACGACGGACAATGCAGCTATGGTAGGTGCAGCGGGCTACTTTGCATACCAACATCAGCGCTATGGCTCCATGAGCAGCGCGGCAAAAGCGAAGATGCATGACTAAGCAAGTCATTGGCCGATTGGAACATGTGGACTTTCCCACCTTGGAGTGGCTAGACGTGGCGTGCCGCGTGGATTCGGGTGCCTACCGCTCCAGTTTGCATTGTGAGGCGCTTCACGTTACGGACGAAGTCCTACACGTCCAATTTTTACCAAATGGGCCTTGGACGAAGTTTGACAGGTTTGGCCATGCTACCGTTAAATCCAGTAATGGTGGAGCGGAAGAGCGCTTCTTGGTGGACTTGCCCATGCGAATCTTTGGCACCATTTTTACAGCCTCCTTTACCCTTACCGACCGCACCGTCATGAAGCACCCTGCTTTGCTGGGCCGAACCTTCCTCTGCCAGGGTTTCTTGGTGGACGTTCGACGCAAAGACGTATCCAAAAAACAAAGCCTCAAGCGCCCATGAACCTGTTGATTCTTTCTGCCAACCGCAACTTGTATTCAACGCGTCGCCTCGTGACCGCCGCTGAAGAACGCGGCCACATCGTTAAGGTGATGAATGTGCGCAAGAGCTACGCCGTTCTGGCCAAGGGCGAATTGGATATCTACTACGGGGATCACAAGATTGAAAACGTAGATGCCGTCATCCCACGCATTGGCGCATCGCTCACGGTCTACGGATCCTCCATGCTTCGTCAATTTGAGATGAAGCACATTTTCACACCTGTCAGCTCTTTGGCCCTCGTGCGTTCACGTGACAAGCTGCGTGCCTTGCAGATTTTGGCCAAAGAAGGCGTGGCCATCCCTAAGACGGCGGTAGCCAAGCAGCCTACGGACATTGAGTCTTTGATTAAAATTGTCGGTGGAGCTCCCTTGGTCGTGAAATTATTGGAGGGCACTCAAGGCAAAGGCGTGGTCCTTGCAGAGTCCAAGACAGCCGCGAAAAGCGTGATTGAGGCTTTTTATGGCCTAAATGCCAATATCCTAGTACAAGAGTTCATCAAGGAGGCGAAAGGGGCGGATGTGCGCGCCATTGTTGTGGGCAACAAAGTGGTGGCAGCCTATAAGCGCCAAGGCAAAGAAGGCGAATTCCGTTCTAACCTGCACAGCGGTGGACACGGATTGCCCATCAAACTCAAAGCCTCGGAGAAAAAAGCGGCGATTCAAGCGGCCCAAGCACTAGGACTTAAGGTGGCAGGGGTCGATTTGCTGCAGAGCGAACGCGGCCCGTTGATTCTCGAGGTGAATTCATCGCCTGGATTGGAGGGCGTGGAGCGTACGACAGGAATCGATGTCGCGGGTGCCATCATTGAGTTCATCGAAGAAAACTACCAAGTGTCTAAGCTTAAGAACCGCGATAAAATCGGCGCCTAATGCACAGCTTCTGGGGATACAGAGAAGGAACGCAGGTTCATTTGGACCCCGAAGAAGTCGTACATGCGACCAGAGTACTCCGGCTGGAAGCGGGTACCCAGGTACTTGTTTTTGATGGAAGTGGAACTGTTTACAGGTCTCGTATTGAGGGCATTAGCAAGAGATCGGTCCATGCTAGTATCCTCGAGGGGCTTACGGAGTATGGCGCGGTGGCTGGGCACCTTCACATCGCCATAGCCCCTACCAAGAATGTGGACCGCATGCACTTCTTCTTGGAAAAGGCCGTGGAAATGGGCGTTCACGCGGTGACGCCTATTTGGACCTTCCATTCGGAACGCAAGCACTGGAACGCGGAAAAAGCCTTGAAAATCATGAAGGGCGCCTGCACGCAGAGCCACAAAGGCCGACTGCCACTACTCCACCCGGCACAACCTATGGAGGCGCTTCTAAAGGGAGCCCAAGAAGAAAAACGCTTCATCGCCACGTGCATAGACAGCCCAAAGAGCAGCCTAGTGGAAGCTTTTGCAGCTGCTCCTATGGCCTCTTCGCTCGTCCTGATTGGACCGGAAGGGGATTTTTCGGAGGTGGAATACAGCCAGGCGGAGGCGTTTGGCTTTCAGCACGTTCATTTAGGCCCGCACCGATTGAGAACGGAAACGGCGGGTCTGTTTGCCGTCGCTGCCTTTGCACAGCGCCCGCTCTAAGCCCATTACGAAAAGCGAAGAAAATCCGGATCCTCAATGGGGGTGTTCCGGAGGAATTCGGTGGCCGCCTCAATTTCGGTGGCCATCACACGGTCTCCTGAAACGGCAGGAACTTTATCGCGGTAGGCCGCCACGAGGGAGGCAATGAAAGTTCCAGGATCGCGTTCGGATTGCTCAAGTGCAGAAACAGCAGCGATCCATTCCATGCCGAGGAGGCTCCAAATTCGGCCCAGCACCTCGTGCACATGCACCCCTGCGATGCTGCCCATGCTGACATGGTCTTCTTGGCCCGCTGAACTGTCAATGCTGTCCGTGCTGCTCGGGTGAGACAGGACTTTATTGCGGCTCACGAGCGATGCGGCGGAATACTGAACGATCATCAAGCCACTTTCGGTTCCTGGATTCAAGGCCAAGAAGGGCTTGAGGCCGCGCTTGCCCAGGCAGAGTTGGTTGAGACGGCGTTCGGAAATGCTGCCCCATTCGCACAGTGCCATTTTTCCATAGTCCAATGCCAAGGCCAAGGGCTGTCCGTGAAAATTACCGGCCGAAATCACATCCCCGTCCTCCGTAAACACATTGGGATTGTCCGTAACAGCCTCAGCCTCCCGGAGCATCACCTCCGTGACATGTTGCCACACGTCGTTGGAAGCGCCATGCACTTGGGGAACACAGCGGAAGGAATAAGGATCTTGAACGTGCTCTTTCACGGGCTGGAAATCCGCACTGTCGTGCAAAAAGTCGCGAACACGTGCGGCTACCAGGGCCTGGCCCGCGTGGGGGCGTACGCGGTGAATGCGCGGGTCAAAAGGAGCCGAACTGCCATCAAAGCCCATCAGGGACGCGGCTGCCACGAGGTCCGCCCAGTAGGCAATGCGCTGCGTTTGGATTGCCGCCCATAAACCGTGAGCCAACATAAATTGGGTGCCATTGATGAGGGCCAATCCTTCTTTGGCACCTAAGGTGATGGGCTTGAGGTTTTTACTCGCCAAAGCCTCCGAACCCGACAGGCGGTAGGTCCCCACCAAGGCTTCCCCCTCGCCCATGGCTACCAGGGTCATATGGCTCAGCGGCGCCAAATCTCCGGACGCTCCCAAGCTTCCCATGGAAGGGATATTCGGCAAAATATCGTGGTCCAGCAGCGCATTGATAGCGACAACCGTACTCCATTCCACTGCGGAATAGCCCTGGCAAAGGGCCTTGACCTTGCAGGCCAGCATCAAACGCACGATTTCAGGTTCCACCAAAGGACCCGTTCCCGCTGCATGGCTCCGAATCAAATTGGCCTGCAGGGCCACCAGTTCATCGTCCGCAATTCGCGTGGTACACAAACTCCCAAAGCCGGTGTTGATGCCGTACATCGTATCTCCCTTCGCCATGCGGTTGAGCAAGGCTTGGCGGTTGGCAGTCACTCGCGCTTGACTGTCGGAATCCAAGACGATATGTGCTTTTCCGAGCGCTAGGGACTCCCAATCGGCTAAGCTCCACGTTTGATGCAGGGAAAGGGTGCTACGTTTCATTCGACTTTGGTCTAAGGGTTTCAACAAAAGTACGCTGTGCGTGTTAGGTGAAGCATGCAGCATCCCATATTGATTATTGGGCACCGCCAAGGTATTGGCAAGGCCCTCACGGAACGTTTACTTTCCCAAGGTCACAGCGTCATCGGCGTCAGCCGTAGCGCCTCTGAGCTGGACCATGTGGGACTTACCTCCTTGGAGAAAGACGTGCGCGAACTTACCGCCGACGATTTGCCCCAAGCGCTTTCGGGCCTCGTGTATGCCCCCGGCAGCATCAACCTCAAGCCCTTTAAGAGTCTCAAAGAGCAGGACTTCTTGGACGACTTCTCCATCAATGCGCTGGGCGCTGTTCATGCCTGCCAGGTAGCCGAAAAAGCCCTGAAGGAAGGCAAGGGTTCGGTGCTCTTTTTTAGCACCGTGGCCGTAGGGCAAGGCATGCCCTTTCATGCCTCTATTGCCATGGCCAAAGGGGCTATTGAAGGGTTGACGCGAAGTTTGGCGGCCGAATGGGCTCCCCATGTGCGCGTGAACGCCCTTGCTCCTTCCCTTACGGATACGCCTCTAGCAAGCAAACTCCTAGGGAATGAAGCACGTGCCCAAGCCGCCGCTGAGCGCCACCCCTTGAAGCAGGTAGGGCGTCCCGAAGACATTGCCGCATTGGCCGCCACCCTCCTACAGTCCCCTTGGATGAGCGGCGAGGTCGTGGGCATCAACGGAGGTATGGGCCGACTCCGGGTATGAGGACCGTTCATCGACCCGAACACTGGGCCGCCTGGGATGACCGCTACCGCGCCACCTTTTTCAACTCCCTCTATGGCGGCCGCTTGGTGGCCATGCTCTGCACGGAAACCGAGCACGGCGTCAATGTCTGCCCGGTGTCCCAAATCGTCCACGTGGGCGCTACACCGGCCAGTGTAGGCATCTTGCTACGCCCTGCGAGCGAGCGACACCAAACCCGCGCCAACATAGAGGCGGGCGCACCGCTCAGCTTGCATTGGCTGCCGAGCAAGGAAGCTCAAAATGCCCACCAATGCAGCGCCGCTTATCCCCAAACAGCCTCCGAAGTGGACGCGGTCGGTTGGACCTTTCAACCCTCACCCACCTCGCGATTAGAGGAAGCATGTATCTCCGCCCACCTCACCTGGAAAGAGACGCACCATCTCTTCAATGGCACGTCCCTCTACGTCTTTCACATCACGGAAATTCAGGCCCAAGGCCATCCGGACGAAGAAGGATTTTGGGACTTCCACGGCCAGCTCTTGCATAGCCAAGGCCTGGATCGCTATGGACATTTTAAAGTCAGCACGAAGGAACCCTATGCCCGCCCCTAAACGCATTCAAAAGGCCCACCTGCCGACCAAAGACTGCATCGTCTGCGGACGCCCTTTCACGTGGAGAAAAAAATGGGAACGCGATTGGGAGAACGTGAAATACTGTTCGGAGCGCTGTTCCCGTCAAAAATCGACCACATGATCGGCCGTTTGATCTTAGGGGACCAGCTCAATCCACAGCATAGCTGGTTTAGTCAAGCCGAACCTGACAAGGTGTGCTACTATTTGGTGGAGGCCTTTGAGGAGCTCACCTACGCGCCCCACCACCGGCAAAAGATGCTAGGATTCTTGGGGGCGATGCGTGCGTTTGCGGACCACCTGCGCGCGCAGGGGCATTCGGTGCGTTATCTGAGCTTGAAGGACCGAATTCAAGACATCCCCGCCTTCCTCCAATCCGAAAAAAACGCCGGCCATGTGACCGCATGGGAAGCCCAAGAACCAGACGAATACCGTTTGGATCAAGCCCTTCGGCCGATCGTGGATCGGATAGTCTCTTCCGAGCACTTTCTCACGGAACGCCCCGACGTTGCCACGCATTTTGCTGGCAAGAAAACCTACCTGATGGAATCCTTCTACCGGATGATGCGCAAGAAAACAGGCATTTTGATGGAAGGAGATCAGCCCGTTGGGGGCCAATGGAACTATGATGCCGATAACCGCCAGGCATGGCCCAAAGGCCACCAAGCCCCTCCTATCCCCTTCTTTAGCCACGATTTAAGCGACTTGGACCGGGAATTGGACGAAGCAGGCCTGCCGCGCTGGGGGGACTCCAGAGCCGCGGCCTTCCCTTGGCCCTTGAATCGAGAAGAAGCCCTTCAGGTGCTCGATGCTTTTGTGGCAGACCGACTCGTGCATTTTGGCGCGTACCAGGATGCCTTGGTGGACCATGCGCCCTTCCTCTACCATTCGTTGCTCAGCTTTGCGCTGAATACTAAAATGCTGCAGCCCTTAGAGGTCATTCAGGCCGCAGAGGACGCCTACCGAAGGGGTCAGGCTCCTTTAAATTCGGTAGAAGGATTTATCCGCCAAATTTTAGGCTGGCGCGAGTTTGTGCGCGGCATTTATTGGGCCGAAATGCCCGAGTATGGCCACCTGAACTTCTTCCAGCACGAAAAGCCGCTTCCCTCCTGGTTTTACACGGGCCAAACCTCCATGCGCTGCGTGGCCCAAGCCATCCAACAAAGTCTTTCGAACGCCTACGCCCACCATATTCAACGCTTGATGGTGACGGGCAATTTGGCTTTGCTTTTGGGTAGTCATCCAAACGAAGTAGATCAATGGTATCTAGGCATTTACATAGATGCACTTGAATGGGTAGAACAACCTAATACGCGCGGAATGAGCCAATATGCGGATGGCGGCAAACTGGGAAGTAAACCCTATGTTTCGAGCGGAGCTTACCTCCACAAGATGTCCAACCATTGTGCATCGTGTCGCTACAAGGTCCGTGAAAAGACGGGTCCTGACGCCTGCCCCTTCAATGCCTTGTATTGGGACTTTCACGACCGCCACCGGGACAAGTTGGAGAAAAACCCACGCATTGGCATGGTATACCGAACCTGGGACCGCATGGGGACCGCTCAACAAACGGCACTACTCGAACGTGCACAATGGATACACGAAAACGTCGAAGACCTATGACCGCATATTGGTGGATTCGGGACGATATGCGGCTGCACAACCATCCTACCCTGAAGGCCGCACTTACTTGGCGGGAAGAAACCGGTGCAACCCTTCGGGCCGTCTATGTCCAAGGCCCCACTGCCCCTGCACGGTTTAGCGAGTATCCTGATCCGGTCCCGCGCAGTTCCCCAGTCAAGGAGGCCTACCAGCAAGCGAGCTTGGAGGCCCTCACGGCTGGTCTCAAACAGCTAGATGTGGAAGTTGAGATCACCGCACAATCCCTAGAAGCCTGGTTGACAGACCGCCAGCCCGATACCGTTTTCTTCACCTTTGGCGCCGCCTGGGAGGAACGTGAAGCGGAACGTATACTTAGCTCTTCCGGGGTGCCCGCACGGGGATACCACAGCCGAACCCTTCTCCGCCCTCAGGAAGCGTTTCAGCCAGACCTGCCGTCCACCTATACCCCATTCCGAAAGCGTGTCGAAAGCCTTCTCGGCGACGTCCCCTTCCCGGGCATCCAACCCTTTGAAGGATGTGCCAATCTCATCCAGCCCTTCAGCGCCATGGAAGAAGAAGCACGTGCACACCTGTACGCCTATGTCGCTGCAGAGGGTCCCGGACGCCGCTATAAGACCACCAGAAACGGCATGCTTGACGCCCAAGACTCCACCAAACTTTCCGCCTATCTAAGCAGAGGGTTGCTCCACCCCAAAGAGGTATGGAACCGCTGTTTAGAGGTGGAGAACGCTGTGGGGGGCTGCGAGGAAATCTACTGGATTCGCTTTGAATTGCTGTGGCGCGAGTATTTCCAGTGGGTGGCCTATGAAGCGGGCGCCAAACTCTTTCAAGCTAGGGGCCTGAAACGCGAGGCATCGCCTGAATCGCGCATGGGCAGTCGGAAAGCCTTTGAGCTCTGGACGGAAGGAAGAACGGGTGACGCCTTGGTTGACGCGGCTATGCGTGAATTGAAGACCACAGGCTACCAAAGCAACCGGGCCCGACAGAATGCAGCCTCCTACTGGATTCACGACTTAAAGCAGCCTTGGCGAGTGGGAGCCGCCTACTTTGAGGCTATGCTGGTGGACTACGATGCGGCCTCCAATTGGGGCAATTGGGCCTATATCGCGGGAGTTGGGAACGATCCTCGCCCCTTCCGAAAATTCAACACCCATAAGCAAGCGGAACAGTACGATCCAGACGGATCCTACAGGGCGGCTTGGTCGTCTCAGTAAGTAGCTAGACGAGCAGCCAAGTCACTAAATTCCAAAGCTTCTTGATCTCCAGTAGCCAAATTTTTCAGCTGCGCTTGCCCAGCGGCACGCTCGGCCTCTCCAATCAAGATTACAAAGGGAATTCCCCGTTTTTCAGCGTAGTCAAATTGCTTTTTAAGCTTAGCCGCTTCCGGATAGAATTCCACACGAAGACCGGACTTACGCAAGCGCAAGGCCAAATCGTAGGCATGGGGCGCATCGGATTCAGACAGGGTGAAGACCAATGCTACAGGCGCATTGCTCAAGCTCACTGGCAAGCGTCCTAGCTCCTCCAAACAGAGAATGATACGGTCCAAACCAAAGCTAATGCCGACCCCAGAGGTGTCTTTCAAGCCAAAGATGCCGGTCAAATCGTCGTAGCGACCGCCACCCCCTACGCTGCCCATTTGGACTTCGTTGGCGGTGACCTCCAAGATGCATCCCGTGTAGTAATTCAAGCCTCGAGCCAGCGTAATATCAATGGCAAGTGGGGCTTCCCCTGCATGGTCTAGGACAAACTGCAACTCGTTCACTCCTTGCAGGCCTGTTGCGGAAGATGCCAACCACGTGCGCAGAAACGCAAGCGATTCCGCTGCATCCCCAAAGGGCTGCATGGCAGGTTCCAGCGCGGCCAATTCCGAAGGCGAGAAGCCTTTGCTCTCTAGTTCCGCCAGCACACCCGATTTGCCAACCTTATCCAGCTTGTCCAGCGCCACGGTGAAGTCAACCAAGCGATCGCCCACCCCACTAACTTCGGCAATGCCAGCCAAAACTTTGCGGTTGTTCAAGCGAATCGTCACAGGAAGCTTGAGCGCCTGAAAGGCCTGCTGGTACAGGTGAATCAACTCCACTTCTTGCCACAAACTCTTGCTGCCTACCACATCCGCATCGCATTGGTAAAACTCGCGGAAGCGGCCCTTTTGAGGGTTGTCCGCGCGCCATACGGGCTGCATTTGGTAGCGCTTAAACGGCAAGGCCAACTGACCCGCGTTCTGCACGACATAGCGGGCAAAAGGAACGGTTAAGTCGTAGCGGAGCGCCTTGTCGGCCACTTCACTGCCTTTGGGCTGGCTAGGATCTGCGACGGACTTCATAAAGTCTCCCGAACGCAAAATCTTGAAAATCAAGCGATCCCCTTCTTCCCCGTACTTTCCCATGAGGGTTTCCAGGTTCTCAAAGCTTGGAGTTTCCAGCGGACTGTAGCCAAAGACCTCAAAGGTGGTCCGCAGCACATGCATGACGTACTGACGTTTGGCTACCTCCTGGGCGGAAAAATCGCGGGTTCCTTTGGCTACGCGGGGCTTCATTACTTGACGAGTTTCTTGTATTTAAACTTCTTAGGCTCGGCCGAGGTTCCGCCCAAGCGTTTCTTCTTGTTTTCTTCATAATCGGAGAACGATCCCTCAAAGTAGTACACTTGAGAGTCCCCCTCAAAGGCCAGAATGTGGGTACAAACACGGTCCAAGAACCACCGGTCGTGCGAAATAATCACTGCACAGCCTGCAAAGTGCTCGAGACCCTCTTCCAACGCACGCAAGGTATTGATATCCAAATCGTTTGTGGGTTCGTCCAGCAGCAATACGTTTCCGCCTTCTTTCAGGGCCATGGCCAGGTGCAAGCGGTTTCGCTCTCCCCCGGACAGGATGCCAATCTTTTTCGACTGGTCGCCTCCACTAAAGTTGAAGCGGGCCAAGTAGGCACGGCTGTTCACAATTTGGCCACCTAGCTCGAATTGCTCTTGACCGTCGCCAATAATCTCGTAGATGGATTTCTCCGGATCCAGCTTGGCATGGCTCTGATCCACATAGGAGATCTTCGCCGTTTCACCCAAGGAGAATGACCCTCCATCGGGCTGGAGCTGATCCATAATCATGCGGAAGATGGTTGTTTTACCGGCACCGTTCGGACCGATAATGCCGACAATACCTGCGGGAGGCAAATTGAAGTTCAAATCTTCATAGAGCAAGCGATCGCCGAAGCCTTTCTTGACATTCTTAGCTTCAATCACATTGCTGCCCAAACGAGGACCATTGGGAATGAAGATCTCCAGGCGCTGTTCCTTGTCCTTTTGCTCCTCGTTCATCAGCTTGTCGTAGCTGCTCAAACGCGCTTTGGACTTGGCTTGACGGCCCTTGGGGTTCATGCGCACCCATTCCAGCTCGCGCTCCAGCGTCTTTCTACGCTTGGTGGCCTGCTTTTCTTCCTGCTCCAAACGCTTAGTCTTCTGATCCAACCACGACGAGTAATTGCCCTTCCAAGGAATACCCTCCCCTCGGTCCAATTCCAAAATCCAGCCCGCCACATTGTCCAAGAAGTAACGGTCGTGCGTTACGGCGATAACGGTTCCCTTGTACTGCTGCAAGTGGTGCTCCAACCACAGAATGGACTCTGCGTCCAAGTGGTTGGTCGGTTCGTCCAAGAGCAAAACGTCGGGATTCTTCAAGAGCAAGCGGCACAAGGCCACACGGCGGCGCTCACCCCCTGACAGCACGCTAATGGGCGTATCGCCTTCGGGGCATTGAAGCGCGTCCATGGCGCGAGCCAAAACCGTCTCCAACTCCCAGGCATTGCTAGCGTCGATGCGGTCTTGCAATTCCGCCTGGCGGTTCATCAATTTCTCCATCTTGTCGGGGTTCTCATACACCTCCGGCAAGCCGAATTGATCGTTGATTTGGTTGTATTCTTCGAGGATGGCTACCGTTTCCGACATGCCTTCCTTCACAATGTCCATGACGGTTTTGCTCTCATCCAGCTGGGGCTCCTGCTCGAGGTAGCCCACCGTGTACCCCTGTGAAAAGACCACGTCGCCCTGAAAGTTCTTCTCCACACCGGCAATGATCTTCAGCAAGGTCGACTTACCCGAACCGTTGAGACCAATGATGCCAATTTTTGCGCCGTAGAAGAAGCTCAAATAAATGTCCTTCAGGATGGCTTTGTTGTTGTTCGGAAGGATCTTGGAGACTCCCGACATGCTAAAGATGATTTTCTTATCGTCTGACATGAATACTGGAATTGAACTGCAAATATCGGCATTCCTGCGAGGCATGGTTGTTGTAATTTCCCCAACTGCATGCGTAACCGGCTATTTCTTTTCTTTTTTCTGCTGGGGCTGACGGCCTTGGGTCAATCGCCGGTTCTTTTTTCGGGCCGAATCGTGGAAGACAAAACCCTCGAACCACTTCCCTGGGTCATCATCGTCAATGCCCGAACCGAAGAAGCCTTTTCCTCCGAAGATGATGGCGCCTTTAGTTTACGAGGTCAAGTGGGCGACACCTTGGTGTTTTCCAAACCTGGCTTTTCTTACCGCTATGCGGCTATTCGGGCCGAACAGAACGTGCAAATCACCCTCCTGCCCCAAAATTACCTACTCGAAGAGGTACCGGTCACCGCGTACAAACTGACGAGCAACTTGCCCAAGGAGATGCCGATGCAGAGCCCGGCTCGCCCCGAAGGATCGGGCATTCACGTACCCACACGGGTCAAACCCACGATGGCAAACCCGCTGGATCTGCTCTACGATCAATTTGGAAACCGGCCGCGTCAACTCCGTGAATTAGAAGCCATATTAGAAAGTGAATCCTACCGCGAAAAATTGGCGGAAAGCCAAAATCGAAGCGCCCTATTCGAACTCACCGGTTTGACCGCCAGCCAAGTGGAAGAATTCCTGCTCTTCTGCCAGTGGAATGAAAGCCAAATTCGCTCCGCTACAGACTATGTCCTGCTGCAGAGCTTATTGGTCTGCTTTGAAGAATTTCAAGCTATTCAAGCAGCCGAGGCGGCCGCGTCGCCCAATTAACGGCTGTAATTGGGAGCCTCGCGCGTGATGGTGACGTCGTGGGGATGGCTCTCCGCAATGCCTGAAGCGGTAATGCGCACAAACTGCGCCTTTTCCTTGAGCGTCTCCACGTCTTTAGCGCCACAGTAGCCCATTCCCGCGCGCAAACCGCCGATAAACTGGTACATCACGTCCTTGACCTCTCCTTTGTACGGAACGCGGCCAACGATGCCCTCTGGAACCAGTTTTTTGATATCGTCTTCTACGTCTTGGAAGTAGCGGTCTTTGGATCCAGCTTCCATGGCTTCAACTGAACCCATGCCACGGTAAGATTTGAAGCGGCGGCCGTCCAAAATAATAGATTCGCCCGGAGCCTCATTGGTTCCTGCGAGCAAGGAGCCCAACATAACCGAATCGGCACCCGCTGCAATAGCCTTGACGATGTCTCCCGTGTAGCGAATGCCGCCATCTGCAATCACGGGGACGCCGGAGCCTTTGATGGCATCAGAAACCACCATAACAGCGGAAAGCTGTGGAACACCTACACCTGCCACTACACGCGTCGTGCAAATGGAGCCAGGTCCAATGCCCACCTTAACGGCGTCTGCACCTGCAGCCACCAAGAATTTAGCCGCTTCCGCCGTTGCAATGTTGCCGACCACTACGTCCAAATCAGGGAATTGGCCCTTTACTTTTTTGAGCGCATCTACCACGCCCTGAGTATGTCCATGCGCTGTATCAATGACAATAGCATCCACATTGGCCGCAACCAACAGGGTCACGCGGTCCAAAACGTCTGGTGTCACACCGACAGCCGCCGCTACACGCAACCGACCAAAGCCGTCCTTATTTGCATTGGGCTTGTTCCGCTTCTTGCTGATATCACGGTAGGTAATCAAGCCCATCAAGGTGCCGTCTTTGCGGACGACGGGAAGTTTTTCAATCTTGTTTGCCTGGAGGATGCCTTCCGCTTCATCCATAGTGGTACGCTCGTCCGCAGTCACCAAAGGTTGGGCCGTCATGACTTCACCTACAGGCTTGTGGTCTTCGGTTTCAAAGCGCAAATCGCGGTTGGTAATGATACCGATGAGCTTCTTTTCGCCGTCCACCACGGGGATGCCACCAATGCGGTATTCTGCCATTAATTTTTTGGCTTCGCCGATCAAGGCGTCAGCGGCCAAAGTCACGGGATCCATGATCATTCCGCTTTCCGCACGCTTGACTTTGCGCACTTCCATGGCCTGCTTCTCAGCCGTCATGTTCTTGTGCAAGACACCGATGCCCCCATCTTGGGCCATCGCAATAGCCATGTTGGCTTCCGTCACGGTATCCATGGCCGAACTAATGATCGGCGTCTTCAGCGTGATATGGCGCGTGAATTTGGATTCGATCCGCACATCGCGCGGAAGGACTTCAGAAAAAGCGGGGACGAGGAGGACGTCATCGTACGTGAGGTACTCTCCGATGACTTTGGGAAGGTTCGATTCCATGGCGCAATTTACGGTCTAAATTGCGTGCAAAGATAACGAAAAAGCCGCCCTTATGAGGCGGCTCTTTGCGTTATTAAACGGTTACGCTTAGTAGATCAGAAGCAGGGTTCCGCGAAGTTCTACAGGCTCTCCTTGCTTTGAACGGTAGTTCAATTGGTAGATGTAGCTACCCTCAGCGGCCTTTGTGCCATCGATCGTACCGTCCCAACCTTTTAGCTCATCGGTCGTTGAGAATACTTTGTTGCCCCAACGGTCGAAGATTTCAAGGGAGTACGTACCACTCTCGACATATACTTGCTTAGGTCTCCAAGTACGGTTCTCAAGTACGTCTGAATTCGGGTTGAAGGAATTCGGGATAAAGACGCGTGGGTTGTGCTCCGCACACACCACGTTGGACGTGGAGGTAAATACGGAACCGTCGTAGTCCGTAAACATCAAGGGGCTTGGACCTTCCGTAGCCACCACCTTGTAACAGAAGATGCCCACATTATCCCCCAAGGGACGAATGTTGTCTGTGAAGATGGTGTCGGTGGTCGTGCCCACGAAGGACATGCCGCCGTTCTCCCCTACACTTCGGTAGATATCGTACTTCAATACGCCACCCATGAAGTCGCGGTAAGGATTCCATGTCAGGATGTTTGTCAAGTTGTCCACAGGCTGAACTTCCAAAAGGATGTTGGTGCCAATGTTCGACGCGGTGTCAATGCCACCACAGCTATCCGTAGCAACAAAACGGTACTGGTAGCGGTGGTTGTTGGGGTCTGCGGAGAAGTCCTTGAAGCGAATCTCCCAAGGAGGAGAAACGGGCTTTGGAATCAAGCCCAACGATGTGAAGGGTGCACCGTCGCGGTCCGCACGCTGCAAGTCAAAGTGAATGATGTCTGCATCCTTATCAATGAAGGTCACCAACTCCACCGCGTTGTCGTTGCGCACAGAAGTCTTAGCCAGGTAGAGCAAGCGTGAACGCTGAACTGCCAAGGAATTGATGCAGACCTCATTCGAGGAAGAGAAACGCTGGCCTGCCGTGTCTACCGCTTTGATGTAGTAGCAGTAGGACCAACCGCCGATCAAATCGCGGGTGTTGAAAGCCGTATCACCAGGTGCTTTTGTCGCCAAGAGAACGCCAGGCTGCGTAGGACCACCGGGAGGCGTCACATCCGCCAAAACGCGGTATTCCTTAACTCCGCCTGCCCAGCCGCGGTACTGGTTCCAGCGCAAGCGCATGATGCCCTCACAAGGATCCATGTTCTCAGTCAGCAACATATTGTTGTGTGCAGCAACGAGCAAATCCGAGCTTTGGTTTCCACAGCTGTCCGTAGACATCACCTTGTAGCGCTTCACGGAGGATCCGGGCGTCGCACCGGGCAAGGGATAAGGCATGCTTACCGTGTTGGGCACCGTAGCGATAGAATTCCACCCGGTACCGGGTACCCACTCCAGAATGTCGTAGTTGACAATGTCACCGTTGGTGCCAGGCGTCCAAGAAATCAATGCTGTACCACCGTTCACCGTGACCGAATCAATCTTCAACACGTCGGTATTGTTCTGATCAGAGAAGAATCCTCCATCAAGCGTGGAGTTACATGCACCATTGATCCGGATCTGGTACTCCAAATCCTGTCCACAAATGTTGACCGTGTCGTTAAAGGTCTTGTTGGTCGTGGTAGCTACTTGCGCCCAGCCTGCAGCACCTGTGCCTTGGGGACGGCGCCAGATCTCATAGGTAGGTGTGGCCCCCGTGTACGGAGCGTTCCAGTCCAACTGAGCCACAGAAGAGTTCGTAGGAGGAATAGGCGTAACGGCCAATTCCATCAAGCGAATCGTATCGGACGTCACCGACGTGTAGCCACAGCCACCCAAAGAGCGCATGTAGTAGTAGTTTGCACCACTTAGCGGGGCCACATCCGTGTAGGATTGATCGCTGTAGTTCCAGATGGTGTCGATCGCCACAAAGGGAACCGAAGGCGAACCGCCACGGAAGACCACATAGGCATCGAAATTCATACCAGTATCCAAGGGAAAGCCCCAGTTGATAGTTAATCCACCTGAAGGTTCTCGGGACACACAAGCTTGCGACAAATCTGGAGGAACGGGTATGGTAGACACCACATTGATAACCACAGAGGCTACGCGAATAGCCGGCGCCACACAGAAGTTGTCTTGCATTCGAAGGGCAAATACATAGCGGTTCGTGGGCGTTCCACAGGAATTGTTCTGGTAGGAGATGTGGTTACAGTTGGTTTCCCAATCAAACGTAATCTCATTGTTCAACGTGGAGGTGAACGAGGTCTGCGGGGACTTAGGGTTAACCGTCGCGCAGGGCGGATTCAAACAACCCGAGTTTGGATTGTTCAGCGGAACCCCCAGCTGACCGCCAGAGGGCGAGAATTCAATGGTTTGTGGCAAGAAATTGGGCAAGAGCTGCGCATCCTGCGAGACAAGGTCGAATTTCACTTCTTGTCCGGCAAAGACGGTGGTTTCCCAATACAGCGTGTCCCCTGAATTCACGACAGGTACCAAGGCAGGGAAGTTGGGCAAATTGTTGATCTGAACGGTGGGCGGTGTATTGAAGCCACAATCCGTGCGAATAATGACAGGAATATCACGGTAGACCGATGCAATCTTCTGATTACAACGGTAGGCGTTAACCTCCACACAGGAAGCAAATGAACCACCCGCTGAAGGGTTGAAGGTCATTGCACCCGTTTGCTGGTTGAAGCTAACCGTGTTGCCTCCATTAGGGAAGGGATTGTTGTAGGCATAGCCCGTAGTAAACGAGGCGTTGGTGCCGTTGGAGGTCGTCTGAGGGTAGGCCCAGTTGTACACTACGGAGTCCAAATCGTCGTCAAATGCGTTGTGCGCATAGGTGTATTCGTAGCCAGAGCAGATTACCGACTTGGGAGGCTCCAAGAAACGAGGTGAAGAGTCGTAACATGGGTTAGCGTTCTGGGGCACCCCATTAATGGTGTAGGGGAACATGTAGGCACGCAGTGTGTATGAGCTCGATGAAGATGTCAAATTGGTGATTGAAGGACGGCAGCAATCCGTGAAGGTGAAGTACCAACCACCAGCGGGTGGAACACCACTCAACGTGATGTAGCCAGACTCGTAGCGACGTTCCTCAACCGCTCCTTGGCCGGAAGTAACGCCATTGCAATTAATTTCCTGCGATCCATCCCAGCAGTTGGGCGATACATCCGCAGCAGAACCCACCTGAGCACAGGAAATGGATCCACCGGGGGCATTTGTCGAGAGCACCACCGGGTTGGGCAGGAACGTAGAAGCCCCTGTTCCACATTCGCGGTAGAGAATGACGTAAAACTTGTACTTGCCGGCGTTGGGGCCGCTGTCATAACAGCGCCAAGTGATTTCCCCGCCCAGATAGTGGGACGCAAAGGCCGTTTGAGTAAAAAGGAAGAAAGCGAAAAGTCTTAAAACGTGCTTCACGGTACCTGAATTTATTGCTTTCCAAATGTAAGGCTTTGAAAGCAGGTAATCCGCCCCCCTATTGAGGAAAGTAGGCCCAAAATGAGTGAACGATTGCTCGCTCGGTATCAGGGAGTCCTCAACCGCGCAACATTTCCCGTGAAATCACCAATTTTTGAATTTCAGAGGTTCCCTCGCCGATGGTGCAAAGTTTTGCATCTCGGTAGTACTTCTCCGCTGGGTAGTCTTTGGTAAACCCATACCCCCCATGCACCTGGATGCCCTCGTTGGAAACGCGCACAGCCACCTCACTGGCGTAGTACTTTGCCATGGCTGATTCTTTGGTCACTTTTTGGCCTTGGTCCTTGAGGGATCCAGCGTGCCGAATCATCAATTCCGAGGCATAAATTTCGGTATCCATGTCGGCTAATTTGAATGCAATCCCTTGAAATTGAGCTATTTTCTTTCCGAACTGCTCGCGTTCTTGACTGTAGCGGAGGGCGGCATTTCGGGCACCTTTTGCAATGCCCAAGGACAAGGCAGCGATGGAAATTCGGCCCCCATCCAAAATCTTCATGGACTGAATAAAGCCCTCTCCCACCTCGCCCAAAACATGGGACACTGGAATACGGCAATTGTCAAAAAAGAGGCAGGCCGTTTCACTGGCGCGCATGCCCAATTTGTTTTCTTTTTTACCGCCCGAAAAACCTGGGGTCCCCTTCTCCACCACAAAAGCGGTCATACCGTGCGAATCGCCTTTCTCGCCCGTGCGGGCAATCACAACGGCAACATCACCAGAAATGGCATGGGTGATGAAGTTCTTCGAGCCGTTGAGCACCCATTCATCCCCTTCCTTTACCGCCGTGGTATGCATACCACCTGCGTCCGAACCGGTGCCCGTTTCCGTCAGCCCCCAAGCGCCAATCCATTGACCTGACGCCAATTTCGGGAGCCACTTGGCCTTTTGCTCCGCATTTCCAAATTGATTGATGTGCTGGGTGCACAAACTGTTGTGCGCCGCCAAAGAGAGGCCAATGCTGCCACAGACCTGAGCAATTTCATCGATTACGGTGATGTACTCCGCATACCCAAGCCCCGAGCCACCAAGTTCAGTATCCACCAACATGCCCATGAAGCCCATTTGGCCCATTTCGTGGAACAGCTCTACGGGAAAATGCTGGGATTCGTCCCAGTCCATGACATGGGGAAGGATGTTTTGGATAGCAAAGTCGCGAGCCGCTTCGCGGATGGCGTTGAGATCAGAGGAGGTATGGGCGTTGATGGGGTACAAAATGGTTGAAGGGTTGAAGGGTTAAAGGGTTTAAGGGAAAAGAGCTGTCTTTGTTCATTCTAGCTTTCTAGCGCGAAGGCCCAGCCTGAGCTTTTGCCACCCTCCCCTCTTTCAGTTCGTAGGTTTCATGGCTTTCGGGGCAGGTGGCTTGGCCGTTGGCATCAAATTCCAGGCGGTGCCCAAATTCACTCATCCAACCCACCTGGCGGGAGGGGTTGCCGACCACCAGGGCGTAATCGGGAACATTTTTAGTCACTACTGCGCCAGCACCTATGAAGGCATAGGCTCCGATGTCGTGACCGCAGACGATGGTGGCGTTGGCTCCGATGCTGGCGCCTTTTCCGACGTGCGTTTTGGCATACTGACCCCGGCGGTTCACACCAGAGCGCGGATTCGTCACATTGGTGAAGACACAGGAGGGTCCCAAGAAGACATCGTCGTCACAGGTAACGCCGGTGTAGATGCTGACATTGTTTTGAACTTTGACGTTTCGGCCCAAGATGACGTCGGGGGAGATAACGACGTTTTGGCCCAAGTTGCACTGCTCGCCAATTCGGCAGGGGCCCATGATGTGCGAAAAATGCCAAATCTTCGTACCGGCGCCAATGTCAGCGCCCTCGTCAATAACTGCGGTCGGATGTGCCGTGTAGCTCATGGGGAAATATTGTTGCTTGCTAAGATAGGGAGCGAGCCTCCTATGTATCTTTATCGAATCACTCGACTTTCTACTTGTATGCGTTTAAAAATGCCTCTTTTCAGCCGAATGGCGTTCGTCCTCCTTCTTCTCCCCGCTCAACTCTTTGGTTGGGGCCAAACGGGCCACCGTGTCGTGGGCCAAATTGCGGAAAACCACCTCCACGCGGAAGCAGCCGCTGCCGTCAAGGGCCTTTTAGGGGACGAATCGCTGGCTATGTGCGCCAACTGGATGGACCACATCAAGTCCAACCGTGCCTACAACCACATGAATCCTTGGCATTACTGCACTATTCCAGACGGTTTGACCTATGAAACCTGCGACCACCCCGCAGAAGGCGATGTAATTGAAACGATCACCCAACTCATTCAAGAGATTAAAACGGGCAGCTATTCCAAGGCTGAAAACGAAGTCATGGCGGTAAAAATGCTCGCGCACCTCGTGGGCGACCTCCACCAACCCCTGCACGTGGGCAACGGCACCGACAAGGGCGGCAATGACCGCAAAATCAAATGGTTTGGCGAAAGCAGCAATTTGCACCGCGTGTGGGATTCGGATTTGATTGACCACCAGCAACTGAGCTACACGGAATATGTGGCGTGGGTGGACCACGCGACCGCCGCGCAAGTGACTGAATGGCAGAGCAGCAGCGTCGTCGATTGGGCGCATGAATCTCAGGCCATTCGAATGGGCATTTACCCCGATGCCGATGCCACCTCTTTGGGTTATTCCTACAACTACGACCACATTGAAACGTTGAATAAACGTTTACTTCAGGCTGGCGTTCGTTTGGCGGGCATACTCAATGAGTTATACGCCAAGCCCGTCAAGAAAAAGAAGTAATTCGTGCTAAACCGAAAGACCACCTACGGCATTCACGCGCTGCTGCATTTGGCGCGTCACACAGAGGATGGCGTGGTGCCCGTGGCGCGTATTTCGGAGGCCCTACAGGTGTCCCGAAAATTCCTGGAGCGCATCCTTGCCGACCTCCGGCACGAGGGCATGGTGGAAAGTCAATCGGGTCGCGACGGGGGCTACCGCTTGGGAGCCTTGGGTTTGGACCTTTGCTTGGCCGATGTCGTGCGAGTTTTGGAGGGGCCTATTGCCTTGCTCCCTTGCGCGTCGCACCGTTTTTATGCGCCTTGTGCCGAATGCCAAACGCCCGACACTTGTGCCCTTCAGGATGCGTTGGTGGGCGTTCGGAACGCTACCGTGCACAGCTTGAAGCAAATCACTTTGGCGAATTTGCTGGAATCGGAAGGGGACTTGCATTCGGGCCAAAAAAGCCTCCTACGCCCTACCCCCTACCACGAAGGGCAATAAGCTACAGACCCTACCTTTGCGGACTATGAGCACAACCCGCCAAACTCCGCCTGTCTTCGAGAACATCTTGGAAACCATCGGCCGCACGCCTTTGGTCAAATTGCACAAGACCGTGGAAGGCATTCCCGGTACCGTCTACGCCAAAGTGGAATACTTCAACCCCGGTCACAGTACCAAGGACCGCATGGCGCTCAAAATGGTGGAAGACGCCGAGAAAAACGGATTGCTCAAGCCCGGCGGCACCATCATTGAATGCACATCTGGCAACACCGGCATGGGCCTCGCGCTCGCAGCCGTCGTCAAGGGCTACAAACTCATCTGCACCCTCAGCGACAAGCAGAGCAAGGAGAAAATGGATGTACTGCGGGCGCTCGGCGCAGAAATCTACGTCTGCCCCACCAACGTGGCTCCTGACCATCCCGACAGTTACTATTCTGTAGCGCGCCGCTTGAATTCGGAGATCCCCAATTCCTACTTCCCCAACCAATACGACAACCTTAGCAACCGCGAGGCGCATTACGAGACGACGGGGCCGGAGATTTGGGAACAAACAGAAGGTAAAATTACGCACTTCATTGTGGGCGTGGGAACGGGTGGCACCATTTCTGGGGTGGCCAAGTTCCTCAAGGAGAAGAATCCAGCCATTCAAATCTGGGGGGTGGACAGCTACGGTTCTGTGTTCAAGAAATACCATGAAACGGGCGTTTTTGACACGTCTGAGATTTACGGATACATCACGGAAGGCATCGGCGAGGACATCCTACCTAAGAATGTGGACTTTGACCTCATTGACCGCTTTGAGAAGGTCACCGACCGCGATGGCGCCCTGGCCGCCCGCGAATTGGCCCGTCAAGAAGGCTTGCTGCTGGGTTATTCCTGCGGTTCTGCGCTTCAAGGCTTGCGCCAGTTAAAAGACGAACTTCCGGCGGATGCGGTTTCGGTCATTTTGTTCCACGATCACGGCAGTCGCTACGTCGGAAAGATTTACAACGACGACTGGATGCGCGAGCGCGGTTTCTTGAAGGAAACCACTGGGAATTTGGCCGAGGCGGTAGCCGGCCACAAACACCTCCCCTTGCTGACCATTCAGCCTGAGGAGCCCTTGATGAACGCTGTAGTTGCCATGAAGCGGCATAGCATTTCGCAGCTCCCCGTCCACGATGGCCAGCGCTTTGTAGGCAGCATCACTGAGAGTCACATCATCCAAGCCCTGACCGAGGAAGGACGCGGCATGGACACCTTGGTGAAGCACGTGATGGGTGCTCCTTTCCCCGTGCTTTCAGGAAGCGCTTCGGTGCAAGAAGGGATAGCCGCTTTGAGCAAGGAACAGAACGCCCTACTCATTGAATGGGCGCCCGGCAAACACCATATTTTAAGCAAGCACGACTTGTTGACGAGAATTGCATAATTCGTTGTAATTTTGCGCCTCCTTAATTAACCGAGTTTAGGACTCTTTTAAAACAATTAACCTATGGCAACGAAAATTCGCCTCCAACGCCACGGCCGCAAGGGTCGTCCCATCTTCACCATCGTAGCAGCTGATTCACGTGCAAAGCGTGACGGTAAGTACATTGAGAATTTGGGCCAGTACAATCCCAACACCAACCCCGCTACCATCGATTTGGACTTCGATCGCGCTTTGGATTGGGTGATGAAAGGCGCTGAGCCCACCAACACGGCTTTGGCGATCTTGAAGTACAAAGGCGTTATGATGAAGAAGCACTTGCTTTTGGGTGTTCAGAAAGGTGCACTGACCGCTGAGCAAGCCGAAGAGCGCTTTGAGTCATGGGCTGCCGACAAAGCAGGCCGCATTGACGCTAAAATTGAAACTTTGAACAGCAACGCAAAAGCCGCTAAGGAAGAGCGTTTGAAGGCAGAAGCCGCTGTGAAAGAAGCTCGCGCTGCTGCGATCGCTGCTAAGAATGCTCCTGCCCCCGAGGTCGTGGAAGAGGCAGAAGAAGCGACGGCTGAAGCTGCAGAAGAAGTAGTAGCTGAAGAGGCTCCTGCGGCTGAAGCTGCAGAAGAAGTAATAGCAGAAGAAGCTCCCGCAGTTGAGGCTGCTGAAGAAGTAGTAGCTGAAGAAGCACCCGCTGCTGAGGCATCGGAAGAAGCTTCTGAAGAAGCGGCTGCTGAATAATTTCCCATGGAGGGTTATTTCCAGCTAGGATACCTCCGGAAAAAGCACGGATACAAAGGAGAAGTCATTCTCCACGTCGAATCAGATCATCCAGCACGCTATGCGTCGCTGGATGTTCTTTTTTTTGAGGAAGCTGGCCAGCCTATCCCCTACTTTATTTCGTCCATTCGAACCCACGTGACGTCGGAGTTCATCCTGCGCTTGGAAGATGCGGATGACGAAGCCAGCGTTCAAGCCCTAGTGGGAAAAGCGGTTTACCTCCCCGAGGAAGCCTTGCCCGAACTGGACGAAGACCAGTACTACTACCACGAAATCATTGGTTTTGACGTCAAAGACGCCGCCGTTTCCGAGGTCATGACCTTGGAGGACGTCATAGAGCGCCCTGGCCAACCCTTGCTGGTTCTGAGCCATCCCGATCGGGAAAATCCCATTTACATCCCATTGGTCGACGAATTCGTCGTTTCCATGGATAAAAAAGTCAAGTGCTTAACCTTGGCAGCTCCTGCTGAGCTCTATTTCCTGGGGGAATAAAGCGTGGCTTTTTACGGAGGCGGACCTTTTCCGCTGCAGGAAAGCGCGGGTGCTCTTTTAGCTCTCCCGGTTCACGCGCTCGTCAAAGCGAATGCCCCAGTCGGCCAATTCTTTCAAAATGGGTCCGTACACCTCGTTTTTCAAGGGCATAAGCACGCCTCGGTCCTGCACCAGGCCTTTGGCGACCAAACGTGTCGCCATCGCCACTGGAAGCCCCACCGTAAAGGCCATAGCCGTGTTCTGGGCCGTTTTGCCCTTGCAGACCATGGAGGACTCGAGGCGGTAGGTTTCCCCCTCTAGGCGGTAAAAGATGCGGTGCCACATTACTAGCATATCGCGGTCTTCTTCGGTCATGGTCCATTTCTTTTCCAAAATGGCCTGTAAGATTTGGGCCGGGCTGCCCTTTTGCAGACCCACAGGCTCATCTGTGAAAAGACCGAGCCATTCAAAGAGCTCCATGAGCTCGGAGTCCTGAGGAATCTGCAGGTAATGCATGAGCTTGAGCTCCACACTATCCGAAGCATGGTAGGCCAAGAAACTGTTCAAAAAGCTGCGATGCGTCATCGAAGCAACGCCTTCCATCTGGTAGCTGTCATCGGTAGCACCTAATTGCACAAAGACATCCCAGGCGCGGCAAAAACCCGGTCTGCGGAGCGTCCCTCGGTACATAGTGGGAATTCCGTCCAGCCCGTACGCAGAAATGTACTTTAAGGAATCGCGGTTGGCATAGCCTTCAAAGCGTCCGTATCCGGGAATGGTCATGAACTCAGTGCGTCGGAAGAGCTTGTGGTAGGGAATAAACTTGTAGAGACCCTCTTGGATGAACTTCACCGCACCTCCAGCGCCAGCAAGGACCACGTTTCGCGGGTTCCAGGTAAACTTATACTGCCACGGATTGCTGGGGCTTTCAGGAGCCAAAATGCCCCCACAAAAGCTCTCGTAGGAGGTGATCTCCGCCCCTTTTGCGCGCAGTTTCTCCAAAATTTCCATGGTGGACATGTGGTCAATGCCAGGATCCACCCCACATTCGTTCAGGAAGACCAGGTTTTTGGCTTTCGCTTCTTCGTGCAGTGCCGCCATTTCAGGGCTCACATAGCTCGCGGTCACCAAGTGCTTTTCATACGTCAGACAAGCCTTGGCCACTTCGATGTGCATGAAGGCTGGCAGCATACTCACCACGACATCGGCCTGCTGAATCCAGTGCGCTCGGGTGCTTGGATCGCTTAAGTCTGCTCCTTGCGCCTGAATGTTCGCATAGGGCGCGCATTTGGCATTTAATGCCTTTTCGTCTTGGTCCAAAACAGTGACCGCCCAGCCATTGGCATCCTCATGGGTAGCCAAGTAATCAATCATGGCCGATGTACTTTTCCCAGCGCCAAAAACGACAATACGCTGGAACTTTTCCCAGCGCCAAAAACGACAATACGCTGGATGAAATCAGTGGGAGTGCTGGAGGATATCACGTCAAGGGTGTTGAAAAGTGATTGTTTTCGGGGAATTTATAGGACGAAGGTAGGGCTACATTTGTCTAACCCTTGATTGAAATTCGTTATGACTACAACTCCCACAGGAGCAGCTCCATCCCTGTCGTGGATTGCTGATCTTGGCTTGCGTCACGCTTCAGCCGTGTTCCAAGCAGATCCTGATTTCCTCACGCAGGAAACACTTCGTTTAAACCGAGGAACGCTCACCCACACCGGGGTACTGAGCATTGAAACGGGTACATTCACCGGCCGATCTCCGGAAGATCGATTCATTGTGGACGATGCCCTTACCCACGATAAAGTCTGGTGGGGCAGCATCAACAAACCGTTTGACGAAGCCGCCTATTTTCGCCTAAAAGCGAAAGTACTCGCCTACCTCGACGGTAAGAAGCTCTACGTGCGCGAGGCCCGTGCAGGAGCACTGGAATCCGTATCCATCGGCATTTGCATAGTCAACGAGTACCCCGAGCACAACCTCTTTGCGTACAACATGTTCCTGGACCCATCTGAGGATGTTGCGCCCGAGTGGACCATCCTGCATGCGCCGGATTTCCATGCAGACCCATCTACGGACGGTACACGCCAGAGCAATTTTGCCATCCTTTCGTTTAGCGATAAAACCATCTTAATCGGCGGCACGGGCTATACCGGGGAAATTAAAAAGGGCATTTTCTCGGCCTTAAACTTCCTGCTTCCTACGGAGTCGAATACTTTTCCCATGCATTGCTCGGCCAACTTGGGCCGCGGGGGCGACACCGCTCTGTTCTTTGGCTTGTCGGGCACCGGCAAGACCACGCTATCGGCCGACCCTAACCGCGCGCTAATTGGCGACGACGAGCACGGCTGGACCGCAGAAGGCGAAGTTTTCAATTTTGAGGGCGGTTGCTACGCCAAGGTCATTGACCTTTCGGAGGAAAAGGAGCCGGATATCTGGCGTGCGATTCGCCCCGGGGCTATTTTGGAGAATATCGTCATGAACGAGGCGGGCGTCCCCGACTACACCGATAGCCGAATCACAGAGAACACCCGCGTCTCCTATCCTATTGAGCACATTGACCATGTCGCAGCCGGATTGCGTGGAAAGAATCCCAAGAACATTTTTTTCTTGACCTGCGATGCCTATGGCGTCCTCCCCCCTATGTCCAAGCTTGGACCCGAGCAGGCCGCCTACCACTTTATTTCGGGCTACACCGCCAAAGTGGCTGGTACCGAAGCCGGTGTCACAGAACCCAAGGCTGTTTTTTCAGCCTGCTTTGGGGCTCCCTTCATGCCATTGCATCCCTCTGACTATGCAGACATGCTCATGGACAAAATGCGCTCAGGCGACTTGAACGTTTGGCTCGTAAATACCGGCTGGGTGGGCGGCGGCTACGGTGTCGGTGAACGCATCAAGCTGCGTTACACACGCGCCATGATTACGGCTGCCTTGGAAGGACATCTCGAGCACTTCGTCGAGGATACCCGCTTTGGCTTTCACTATGCCACCGAATGTCCCGGGGTACCTGCCGAAGTCTTGAAGGCGAAAGGGCAATGGTCGGACGCCGCAGCCTATGAGGTAGCCGCAGACGAACTTGCCCGCCGTTTCCGCGAAAACTTCAAGAAGTTTGAATCCGGCGCCTCTCCAGCCATCTTAGCAGGAGGCCCTAAGGCCCTTCAAACGGCCTAAAAGCAGCCCTCCTTCGCGGAGCTTACAACATGTCGTTGGCGAGATTGGCGAGCTCTGAACGCTCGCCTTTCTCCAATGTCACATGCGCATACAAGGGCTGCCCCTTCAGGCGGTCCACTAGGTAGGACAATCCATTCGATTGCTCGTCCAAGTAGGGCGTGTCAATCTGATGCACATCTCCGGTGAAGATGAATTTGGAGTTTTCGCCGGCTCGCGTAATAATCGTCTTGACTTCGTGGGGCGTGAGGTTCTGAGCTTCGTCCACAATAAAGATGACATTAGACAAGGAGCGACCCCGAATGTAGGCCAGTGGCGTCACCAATATTTTCTCGTTGGCCACCATCTCATCAATCTGCTTGAAGTTGCGATCGCGCTCGCCAAACTGGTTCTTGATGAACTTCAAGTTGTCCCAAAGGGGTTGCATGTAGGGATTGATTTTTTGCTCGGCATCGCCGGGCAAAAATCCGATGTCGCGGTTGCTCAAGGGGACGATGGGACGCGCCAGGTAGATCTGCTTGAAGTCGCGGCGCTGTTCTAGCGAGCCCGCTAGGGCGAGCAGGGTTTTGCCCGTGCCAGCCACCCCCGTCAATGTGACCAACTTAATGTCCGGGTGCATGATGGCGTGGAGGGCGAAGGTCTGTTCGCTGTTCCTAGGCTTGATGCCGTAGTAGCTGGACTTCTCCACCAGTTCCATGGTTTCGGACTTCCCATGGTAGAATCCAAGCGCCGAAGACTTCGCCGTTTTTAGAATGTAAAAGTGATTGGCCTTCAGGCCAAGCTTTTGATTCGCTTTCACGGAGGAATCCAGGTGTACAGCCTTCTTTTCGTACAAAGTTTGGAGCGCTTTAGCCGGGAAAGCAGGAATCTCAGAGCGCCCCGTGAAGCCCGCATCCGTCTCCTTCACCTTGCCCGTTAGGTAATCCTCTGCCTGGACATTGAGGGCTTTGGCCTTAAGCCTAAGATTGATGTCTTTGGTGACCAGTATAACCGGACGGTCTGGCTCTTCTTGCTGAAGAAACAGAGCTGCGTTGATGATTTTATGGTCGTTCTTCCCTTTGCCATAGACCTCTAAGGCATCAACATTAAGACTGGGCGTTGCCATAATGACCCTAAACTTGCCACGCTTGCCGCCATTGAGGTCAATCCATTCCGTCAAGGGTTTTTCGGCCGCTTTTTTGTCCAACATTCGGATAAATTCGCGCGCTTCAAAATTCTTGGTATCGCTGCCCTTTTTAAACTCGTCCAATTCCTCCAGAACGGGAATGGGAATAGCAACATCGTGCTCTTCAAAGTTCATTATGGCGTTGTGATCGTATAAAATCACCGAAGTGTCAAGCACAAAAATCTTACGCGGGGACTTAGCGGCTCTAGGCATGGTATGGAAGGAAGTTTAGGGTTAAATTAGGCGGAAGAATTCAGAATTGCCCATCGCATTGAAAGATGTTTTGAACAATTCAACAAGGATAACCTAGACCTAACCTTAGCGTTGCTTACCTCCATGGCCCAACCTGATACCCGAAGGATTCAAGCACATTTTGGCTTTCAAGACGAGGCGCTCCTCGCCGACATCCTCAAGCATGGCCGATTCTGCACCTTTCACGCCGGGGATTTGATTGCGGAACCTGGTATGCCTGTAGACTTTGTTCCGCTGATCCTCAAGGGAAATTTGCGCGTTATGCGCCGCGACGACGACAACGACCGCGAGCTCTTCTTGTACTTCTTGACGGCCGGTTCCACTTGTTCGAGTACAATCAACTGCTGTATGACGGGCAAGCGCGTTACTGTGGAAGTCGTGGTGGAAGAAGAAACCGATATGGTTTGCATTCCCAATGAATATGCCTCTTCGTGGATCAAGGTGCATCCGGAGTGGCTAGAATTTGTGCTACGCAGTTACCAATTGCGCTTTGAAGAGGCCTTGCACGCCCTGGACGAGGTGGCCTTCCGCCAGTTGGATGAGCGCCTTTGGAACTTCCTGCAGGAGAAAGCCCGCTTAACCGATGGGAACCTTGTAGAGATGAGCCATTCCGAACTTGCTCAGGCCCTGCATTCCTCGAGAGAGGTCGTATCGCGTTTGTTGAAAAAGCTGGAATCTGAAAATCGGCTGGAATTAGGTCGCAACCGCATCCAAATCCTGGGCTAAGGCGCCCTATTTTTGTCGCATGATTCGCAAATACATCCGCATGGCCCTCGCAGTGGCCGTTTTTGGTACCGCTATTTGGCAATTCACCGACGGTGAGATTGGAAATGGCATCTTCTTGATTTTGCTTTCGGGCATTCCCTTGCTCTTCCACTTCCGCAACGAGCGTATTTTGCTCGCCCTGTGGTACGTGCGCAAACAAGACTTTGAAAAAGCGAGTCAACAGTTGGCGGCCATCGGCCACCCCGAGAAGACGCTCATCAAGGGCCAACTCGCCTACTACTACTTCCTTCAGGGCTTGATGACGTCCCAGACCAACCTCTCCAAGAGCGAAACCTGGATGAAAAAAGCCTTGGCTACCGGCCTGCGCCTCAAGCAAGACCGCGCTTTGGCGAAGATGCAATTGGCGGCCATGGCGATGACCAAGCGCAAGAAGAAGGAAGCCCAAGCGCTTTTGACAGAAGCAAAAAAGCTGGACGACAAGGGTGTCCTTGCCGACCAGCTTAAGATGCTCAAACAGCAGTTGAGCCGGATTTAAACCGACTTATTTCTTCGCCACTTCCGGATTGATGGTAGCCGTCATGTCCTTGCTAATGGCAGCGCGCTCAAAACGCAGGCGGCAGTTCTCGCATTCGAGCAAAACCGTCTTATCATCCACTTCCAAGATCTTTCCGTGAATGCCGGAGGTGGTCACCACCTTCATGCCCTTTACTAGCGCCGCACGAAACTTGTTTTCTTCCTTTTGCTTCTTCATCTGTGGGCGGATAAAGAAGAAGTACATCACCGCTACAATAGCGATTAGTGGGAGGAAGCTGGCCAAACCACCGGGTTCAGCTTGAAGGAAAAATGAGGTCATATTATTGAGCTTTGGGAGTTACTTGTGCAGTGATGGTCAAGACTTTCGTGTTAGGCACGGTGTTGGCCGAAAGCGTAACGGTCTTGGTTTGGTTACCGGGCTTTCCTTGGCTGTTAAAGCGAACCGTGATGGTTCCCTCCTCGCCTGGCGCGATAGGATCGTTGGAGTATTCGGGCACCGTACACCCGCATGAACCTTGAGCGGAAGAGATGATCAAGGGCACCTCGCCTTCATTGGTGAATTTAAATTCTGTCGTACCCACCTCGCCTTCGTTCATGGCGCCAAAGTCGTGGCTTTCCTTTTCAAAGTTGAAGACGGGCAAAGATGCTGAGGTTGCGGCTTCAATGGCCATGCGCTCCTCTTCGCTCTTGATTTTGGACGATGCATCCGAGCACGCGCTCAGTGCAGCTAGGCCAAGGGCTAATGCAAAGTATTTAGTCATAGGATTCGTTGAATTTGCGGTTGAAATTACTACTCAATGAGGCCTCTTCCCACTTTTTGGATGCGGCCTTCGGTTTTTAATTCCGCAGCCAAGGCGTCCAGGAGACCGTTGATGAAGCTGGGGCTCTTTTCCGAACCGTATTGCTTCGCCAATTCAATGGCTTCGTTGATGGACACCTTCACCGGCACTTCCTGGAAATCGACCATTTCTGTCAAGGCCATATCCAGCAAGCACCGCTCTACGGGAGCCAAACGGTCGTATTCCCATTGGTTGGCCTTGGTTTCAATGCGCTTTACCCAGTCCGGGTGCTGGCGTACACTTTTCAAGAAGAGCGCTGGACCAAAGGCCTCGTCCGAATCATCCTTGAAGAGCTTGACCAACAACGATTGGCCACGCTTGGCATTTTGCAGGGTTTGAACGGCCATCATTTGGGCAGCATCTAGGTCGTCGGCCCAGTGCATGCTTATTTCTTCGTAATGGCTGTGGATATTTTCGTTGTTGGCCATGGCCTCGCGGTAGAAACGCTTCAACCAGACCACCGCTGCATGCTCCTCCAAGTCGCTGGCTTCATCCATCCACCCGGATTGAATTTCGGCGTTCCAAAATTCAAAAAACGCGGTACGAAGAAGATCTACACGATCGCCCCAGAAAATTTTGTGCTGCTCCCAGGCAGCCACTACCCCAGTATCATGAACCAAAGCTTGCATGAAAGGCATGTGGAGCAAAGCTTCGATGCGCGTAATTCGGGCCGCTGTAGGGAATTGCTTGTTCTTTTCAATCTCTAAACGCTCCTCCAAAAAGCGGTGAAACTGCCAAAACATGCGCAGTTCAAAGAGGTACAAAATGTAAATGGAGGAAATGCTTTCGTTTAACGCCTTGAGGCAGCGACTACTGTCTTCGGATTCCCCCTGGTAAAAACCGAAGAGGGCTTGCATCACTTTAATTCGGATGTGGCGTCGGGTAAGCATAGAACGGGTTTGAGCGGCAAAAATACAGCGGGTTGCCGGATAATCACCGCTTTGCGTTCAAAAGGGCGCGGGCACTTCAAACTGGAGCGTCTCCCCCGTCTTAGGATGTTGGAAGGCTAAATAGCCCGAATGCAGCGCTATGCCCTCCCGCTCCCAGGGGCTTCCCCCATAAAACGTATCGCCCAAGATGGGGTAGCCTCGGTGGCTGGCCTGAATGCGGATCTGGTGGTAACGCCCCGTTTGGGGTTCGACAACTGCTTTAAACGCCTCGATGCGTTCGCCTCGAAGTTCTGCCCGTTTACCAAGAGGCGCATCCACAACGACCGAACGGAAATATTCCGGCTGCTTTTCGAGTTGATCTACCCAGGTCCAGGGGCCTTCGGGAAGCTCCGTAGTCGTTTTAAACGTGTAGCGCTTTTGGACTGTTCGCTCTTCAAACTGGCGCATGAGGCCAGTACAGGCGAATTTATTCTTGGCCAAAACCAGGACCCCACTGGTAGGCCGATCCAGGCGATGGACGACCCACAGGTTACACTGGAGCTCTTCTTCCAGGAGCTCTTGCACATTGGGGTGACCCAGTCGGTCAGGCTCCACCATGAGTCCAGCACGCTTGGATACCACGACGACGTGGCGGTCTAGGTGGAGGATTTCGGGGCCTTCTTCCATTGGACGACTGCGGTGTATAAAAGCATCATGAGCATGCCGTAGAAGGCGTCCTCCACGGGGATAGTGCCCATTCGGACGCCCATATTTTCGGCGTTGTTGTACCACACAATGGGTTCTTCCAGGAAACTACCCGTAAGCAGGCCATTAACGGCAAAGAAGGGCAGCAAGGCCAGTCCCCACGCGCGGTAAAAGGCCGCGAGCCATGTGGGTTTCCATACAAACGCCAAACCCAGCCCAGCCCCAAGCAACAAGAATGTCCAAAACGTGTAGGCCTGGTCGGGGTGCTTCATCGCCCAACCGATGCATCCCAATGCGGCAAAGAGCGTCAGGGTGTAGACCCAGCGTTTGGAACCCTTCCAAGGAAAAAAGAGCTGGAGCACCTCGAAGATGAAGTAGCAGGCCCAGGGCACGACCACAAAGAATAGCACCTCTTCTAGAGGCAGACCGAAGAAATCCCAAGGAATGAGGTAGCGTTCGGTAAATCCCCAAACGCCAGCGCCCGTGAATGCGATGTCCCAGGGAAGGAAAAGCAGGAAAACCGCCATAGTGGCAGCAAGCAAACGCTTCCACTTACCTATGTAGAAAATACGCGGTTCAAAGGCACGCGTCAGTGGACCCAGAAAAACGAGGACATCGATGAGCAGATAGAGTCTAGACTCCATCAGCCTTGTTTCTTGCGTTGCGCTGCAATCCACTCCCTAGGAACCCAAAGGAGCCCAAAATGATCTGCCCCCTCTTTGGTCAAGGTCTTGTGGTGCATTTTGTGCTTCAAGCGAACTGCCTCCCAATACGGCGAGGTGGTTTTACGCATGAAGCGGAAGCGCTGGTGGATAAAAAGTTCATGGACCAGGAAATAGGTCAAACCGTAGGCTGCAATTCCAAAACCAAAAGTAACCACCGGCCACACTTGGTAGATCATACCGAACATGATGCACAACCAACTTGGAATAGCGAATATCAAAAAGAAGTAATCGTTCTTTTCAAAGAAGCCCGGTTCTTTGGTGTGATGGTCTGCGTGCAAGAACCAGAGTGGTCCGTGCATTAAGTACTTATGGGCGGCCCAAGCTGCGCCCTCCATGAGCACATAGGCCAGAATTCCGCATGCAAGGTTGATCATCGAGTCCATAACACGCTTCGCTTGCCCTTAGTTCATGGCGCCAAAGCGCTTTAAAATCTCCACATAGTAGTCCCACGACTTCTGCACACTCGCTATTTCTACGCGCTCGTCGGGACTGTGTGCGCCGCGAATGTTAGGGCCAAACGAAATCATTTCCATGCCCGGGCATTTTTCGCCAATGATACCGCACTCCAATCCCGCGTGGCAGGCATTGACGTGTGGTTCTTCCTGGAAGAGGTCCACATAGGTTTGACGCATGAGTTTGGCCAATTCGCCACCCGGGGCAGGCTCCCAGCCAGGATACGAACCCGCAAACGTCGTGGTCAAGCCGGCTAGGCCCAACACCGAAGCGATGCGGTGGGCGGCATCCATTTTTTCAGATTCTGAGCTGCTCCGCGTCAAGCAAAGCACTTGTGCGCCCTCTTCTGAAATCTGCACTTTCGCCACGTTGTTGGAGGTTTGGACCAGACCGTCTACCTCGGGGTTCATGCGAAGGATTCCCGCCGGGCAACCTGAAATAGCGAAGAGTAAAGCGGCCTGCACATCGGCTTCCAAGACCTTAGACTCCGTGGGGCCCGTGGAGGTCAAGGTGATTTCCAGCATAGGATCGGTGGCATGATACTCCTTCTTAATAGATGCCGCGAGGGGTCCAAACGCCTTTTCAAGCACCTGGGCATGCGAAGCATCCATCACCACGGTCGCCTGACACTCTCGAGGAATGGCATTGCGAAGGTTACCTCCCGCCATGTTGCCGAGCAGGATGCAGGCTTCACGCTCGAGATCTCGTAGTAAGCGCGCCATCAGCAAATTGGCATTGCCACGGCCTAAATGGATGTCCATGCCGGAGTGCCCACCCGTCAATCCCTTGATTTGAAGGCTGTAGCCCATGGGCTCGACAACGGGCGCTTTCCGATACGTCAAGCTGGACGTTGCGGTCACATCTATACCCCCGGCACAGCCAATCGTCAATTCGCGGTCGTCTTCCGTATCGATGTTCAACAAGTATTTTCCAGTGATCCATCCTTCTTGCAAGCCAAGTGCTCCGGTCATGCCCGTCTCTTCGTCGGAGGTAAAGAGGACCTCAATAGCTGGGTGAACTAGTGATTTGCTGCGAAGCGTTGCGATCGCCATGGCGACGCCGATGCCGTTGTCAGCACCCAGCGTAGTGCCTTTGGCTTTTACCCAACCGTCTTCGATAAACATCTGAATGCCTTGCGTGTCAAAGTCGTGGTCGGTACCCTCGTTTTTCTGGCAGACCATGTCCAAATGCGCCTGGATAACCACCGTAGGTGCATGCTCCATTCCTGGGCTAGCCGGTTTGGTGATGCGTACGTTTCCGACCGAATCCTTAGCCGTCGGCAAGCCCAAAGCCTCCCCTACCTGTACCGCAAAGGCTTGGACCTGATCTTCGCGTTTGGACGGACGGGGTACCGCATTGAGTTCTTCAAATGCGTTCCAAAGTTCGGCAGGTTCTAGGTGGGTTAAAGGCGTAGACATGTTTATCGTATGAGTTCTTCTGTGAGTTGATCGTGCGGAAGTTCTTCGTGTGGAGTCTCCTCTGGCGCTTCTAAGACGTCCAATTCCGCGGCGTAATCCACAGAAGGCGTCCATTGTGCCTGAACCCCATTCTTGCGATCGTAGCGGTAAATTAAGGCGGACTGGTTGTAGTAGCCGCTTCCTTCCTCATGCTTCCATAGGTAGATACGGCGTGGCCCTTCGAAGGCATTAGGTACTACCTCGTTCATATACGCCGCAAACCAAGCCATATCCAGGCCCAGCCATTCCCAGCGTCCCGGGGTGGTCTGTGCAGCATTAAACAAGAGGGCATCTAGGCGGTGGAATTGAATGTAGTCCAAGCGTTCCACTTGTGACCAAACCAAAGGCTGGCGCATGAGGAGTTGGGCATCCAACGCACTACTCGACAGCACGTTGCCGAGGGTCCAAAATTCCGTTTTTGCTGCTTCAAATGGGCGGAGCTGGTTGAGGATTCGGGCCGTTACCAACACCTTGTCGCTTAAGGAGATAATTCGCGTGAAAACGCCTGCCGCAGCAGAGGGGTCAAGCGTAGCAGAGCCTTGGTAATTCTTCTGTACAATATCTGCGGTGTTTCCGCCTGCAGCCGTGTAGGCCTCTAAGAAGGCGGCATCATTCACAGAGCCATCCAAAAGGAGCACGGTGCGGCTTTTGGGTGCCATTTTCTGAGCAGCCACTGCGCGTTCGGCTAAGCGCGTAATTTCAGCAGTGCGGTGAGAAGCTGCCGCAATCAAATAGGGCTTACCCGTTACATCCACCTTTCTGGAAACGGGGTTAATCACGGGTATCCCATTGGAAAGCGCGGCGAGGCTCTCGCTGGCATCTCCGCGGAAGGGTCCAATGATCTTGCATTCGCCCATTTGGCAAAGCGCTTGACGACTCACGTAAGCCATGAAGGTCTCCGGGCTGTAGCTAACTAAAAAGCCATTGCGCTCTACACGGTAGGTATTGCTCGCCTCCACGTGCTCCGCCAAGACCAGTTGAATATCAAAGCCCGAACGGTTGAGCGAATCCACCCCTGCCCGAAGGCCCGTGTAGAACTGCACCGCCATGCGGTTCTTCATCGTGTAGGTAGCGGGTGCATCAAAGTTCAACGCACTGGCGGAATCCATAGCGACAGCTACCTCAAAAGGTAGAGCGACAATCCACGTTTGACGCGCAATGGTGAACGTACTATCTGCCAAAAGGACTTGCCCCTGGACCGCCGTCGTGACGGCCAGCAGCGCTGTAAAAATGAGGCTTCTTATTCCCATTCAATGGTTGCGGGAGGCTTGCTGCTGATGTCGTAGACCACGCGGTTCACGCCCCGTACGTTGTTGATGATGCTATTCGAAATTCGGGCCAAAAATTCATAGGGCAAATGCACCCAATCCGCGGTCATGCCGTCCGTGCTCTGAACGGCACGCAGAGCCACCACTTGCTCGTAGGTACGCTCGTCGCCCATCACCCCTACCGATTTGACAGGAAGCAAAATGGCCCCAGCTTGCCAAACTTCGTCGTACAAGCCCGCGTCGCGCAAGCCCTGAATGAAGATGTGATCGACTTCCTGGAGGATTTTCACACGCTCTGGCGTAATCGCTCCCAAAATGCGAATGGCTAAGCCGGGCCCTGGGAAAGGATGACGTCCAAGCAATGCAGGCGACAAGCCCAAGGCCTTTCCGACGCGACGGACTTCATCTTTGAAGAGCGAACGCAAGGGTTCGACCACGGATAGCTTCATGAAGTCCGGCAGGCCGCCCACGTTGTGGTGCGATTTGATGGTCACAGAAGGTCCATTTACGGAAACGGATTCAATGACATCGGGATAAATGGTCCCTTGGCCTAAAAATTCAACGCCCGAAATAGCCATGGCTTCGCGGTCAAAAACCTCAATGAATACGCGGCCAATGGCTTTGCGCTTGGCTTCGGGATCTTCTTGGTTGTCCAGCGCAGCATAGAAATCGGCGGAGGCATCCACGCCTTTCACATTGAGGCCGAGGCCTGCATACTGCTCCAGCACGGAGATGAATTCGTTCTTGCGGAGCAAGCCATTGTTCACGAAAATGCAGTACAGACGGTCGCCGATGGCTTCTTTGAGCAGCATAGCCGCTACCGTACTGTCCACGCCGCCACTCAGGCCTAAGACCACTTTGCCCCCGCCAATCTGAGCACGCAAGGCATCCACCGTGCTCTCAATGAAGGCATCTGGAGTCCACGAAGGGCTACAGCCCGCGATGTCGTACACAAAGTTCTTCAGCAACTGCACCCCGTGTTCCGAATGGTGAAGAAGGGCTACAGCCCGCGATGTCGTACACAAAGTTCTTCAGCAACTGCACCCCGTGTTCCGAATGGTGAACCTCCGGGTGGAATTGGATGGCGTAGGTTTCTTCGCCTTGAAAGCGGTAGGCGGCCACATGCACATCGGCGGTGGAACCCTCTACTACGGCGTTCTCTGGGAGGGCTACAATGGTGTCGCCATGGCTCATCCAGACGCACGATCCGACGGGAACGCCTTTGAGCAAGCGCGACTCCCCTTCTACTGCCGCCATGTTGGCACGGCCGTATTCGCGGTGCGTGGAGCGGGCTACCTGGCCGCCGCGGGTTTTGGCCAAATACTGAGCGCCATAGCAGACTCCTAGCAAGGGAACGGTGCCGAGCATCGGGCTCAAATCAGGGGCAGGCGCACCTTCTTCCAAGGTGGAGAAGGGCGAACCGCTTAGAATGACCGCCTTAAAGTCGGACCAGTTCTCCGGAATGTGGTGAAAGGGATGAATTTCACAGTAGACGTGGAGTTCGCGAACCCGACGTGCAATGAGCTGGGTGTATTGCGAACCAAAATCAAGGATGAGGATAGCGTCTTGCATGGAGTACAAAGATACTTCGCATCCCCAGGGCATACAGCCCAAAATAGCAGGTTTTTCAACAGGTTTATTCGCCTGATTCGGGAAGCATCCAAGCCCACAGGAAGGGCATGCCTTCGTTCAGGTCCAGGTGCTGAATTAACCCCTCTTCCAGCGCCTGAAAAGGCAATTGGCCAAAGTGGTAGGCCAGATCTAAGACGGTCCATGTCCGCTCTTGCATGGCCCCAGCGCCACCGCTTTCCACAGAGCCTGGGAATTGAGTGGATTTCACAGCAAGGAAAGCTTCCCACCGTTCGCGTTGGGACCGTAAAACCGCCCGTCGAGCGCGTTCGCGCATTCGGTGTTCTTCATTGGATATACGCTTGAGCCAAGCCTCTGTAGAACGATCTAAATCAGAATATTTACCGTATTCCTTCTTCACAAAGGTTCGAAGGGCTTCCGCCACGGGTAATGCACCCGCTTCAGGCGCTCCTTCCTCCTGGAGCCAAGCTTCGCGCACCTCCGAAATGCTGCTGTGGTACGACAGGTTCTGTGGGGCTAGTTTCTGCCATCTGCGCCAAGACGTGTCGGGCCACCATTCAAAGGAGGTCCGCAGGTGCATGCGCACAGCGGGCAGACTGCGTTGCTGGAAATAGGGAATGAGTTGCAGCCAATACTCCATCTCCCCTGCTCCGCCCGCGTAGAGGACGTTGGGAAGAATGCACTCTTGGTAGATAGGGCGCAGTATGGCATTGGGGCTAAGCGTTTCGGGCTGGCTTTGGACTCGAGCTAGCAGCTCTTCTTCGCGCACCGTGCGTGCTCCCGCCTGCCAGGCACCCTTTCCAAGGAAGTCCAGGCGCGTCCGGCGACCGTTCTCGAGCAAAAAGAGTGTCGAAGGCTTGACGTCCACTGGAGGCTCCCACCCTTGTGCCTTCCATGGCGCATCGTTCTGCGTCGAAAACATGCGCTGATGCTGGATTTCATCCGTCCAAAGCTCAGCGGCCAAAGCCTTCAAGCGTGCATCCGAAGCGTCCAAGCAGAGCACGGAGGGATGCCAATGGGCCATGAGCCGGCGCGTCGCATCTGCGAGCGTTTCGCCTTGGAGATAGGCCGCTCGGTAGACCTTCAGCTGCTCCGCCAGCGCGGCGTGCTGCCCCCAGTCCTTTTCCAGGGCGTCGAGCACTGGCCAGACCGCTTCCGAGGGAATGCCGCCAGTGGCCCATCCTTCAAAGGCATTGGCCATGCTGTACCGCTTTCCCTCAAAGGAAATGTGCCGAATTTCTTCCACATCGTGGTCCTCTGTCGCCATCCAGAAGATGGGCACCACGGGACGCGTGGGCACCTCCCATTGGGCGCTCAAGGCTGCCACTTCGCGAATCTTGCTGTGAACGTACAAGGGCCCACCTCCTAAAACCAGCTGGTGCCCACAGGTCATGGTCACGGCGCCCGGTTGGGCCAGCGCATGAAGCTGGGCCTCTTGCTCCTCGGTTAGCCCTTGCAATGCGTAGTGATCTCGGAGCACAGCCACCAGTGTGGCGCGCGCCTCGGCCGAATAACCCGCCGCACGCTCCTCGATAAAGGCATCGCTCAAGCCTTGCAGATGCGGTGAACCCGCAAACGCCCCTTCGCGCAGGGTGAGGGCCCGACGGGCCAGCGGCGTGCCTGCATGAGGCTGAGGGCTAAACTGCATTATTCTTCGCTTGGAGGGTAGTAAAAGTACGTTCGAGGCTCCAGTTGGCCGTTGGCGAAGGCTTGCTGCAAGATCTTCTCGATCCAGGCATCCTCTTCCACTTTTGAGGGTTCGTACGCCTTTTTGATGGAGATATCCCACCAAGAAGCCGTCACGTTCCACCCCACGGCTTGAAGCCAAGAGCGGTATTCCTTGATCACATCAAAAACCGTCATGTGGGTTTCGCGGTACACGAGCTTGCACAAAATTTGGCCTTCAGATACCGTGAGCTTGTGAAGTTCCGGCTCAAAGCGGTCCGCCAAATACTTTTGATAGCGCTTGACCATGCGCTTGCGCTTGAAGTAGTTCTTCTCGCTGGCGAGGCGCATATTCAAACTGTCCAAACGCTCTCCCAGCCCCTTGGCATAGGGATAGACTTTAATCACGCGCCGCTTCAGCCTTAGGTAGTTTAGGCGCGCTTCGGTGTCCGAAAACGTCGGCTTGTCCAAGACCATCACTTCGTCCAAGAAAATCCACGGCACGGTGTCCTGACCAATGACGGTGGCTTGCGACGGCTTGCCTTGGTAAATCACCTCGATCTGCCCCATGGCCTGCACACTTGCCAACAGACACGCAGCGTTGAGCAGGAAAATTCTTAGCGGCGACGCCATGCGCTCGGAGCGGGATTCGCTTCAAGGCGGGGGCTTCTTCGATACTGCGCCAAGGCAGCAGCCAGGTCGTGGTCTGCGCCCGTGGGCAAGGCCGAAGCCTCAAAGTAATTTTGAACAAAATGCGTGTCAAATTCCCCAGAAACAAAAGCCTCATGCTCCAGCACAAAGCGGCCAAAAGGGAGCGTCGTTTCAACACCAATAATCACATAACGCTCGATAGCTTGGAGCATTTTGGAAATGGCGTCCGTTCGGTCCGTGCCATGCACGACGAGCTTGGCAATCATGGGATCGTAGAAAATGGGGATGTCCATGCCTTCTTCAATGCCATCATCGACCCGAACGCCCTCCCCCGACGGGCGGCGGTACACCTTGAGCTGCCCTATATCCGGTGCAAAACCGTTCCGAGGATCCTCCGCATAGACGCGCAGCTCCAAGGCATGGCCGTCCATACGAACGTCTTCCTGCCCATAGCCCAGGGACTCCCCAGCGGCGATGCGCAGTTGTTCCTTCACGAGGTCGAGACCAGTGATGCATTCGGTCACCGGATGCTCCACTTGAAGGCGAGTATTCATTTCCAAGAAGTAGAAGGCGCCGGACGCGTCGTAGATAAACTCTACCGTTCCTGCCCCCACGTAGCCACAGGATTTTGCCGCGTTAACGGCCGCTTCGCCCATGGCTTTTCGCTGTTCGGGACTCAGAACTACGCTTGGGGCCTCCTCCAAAACCTTTTGGTGGCGTCGCTGCACGGAACATTCGCGTTCGTGCAAGTAGACACAGGTGCCCCGGGTATCCGCCAGGACTTGAATTTCGATGTGGCGGGGCTTCTGTACGTATTTCTCGATGAAGACGGCTCCGTTGCCAAAGCTCTTCTCAGCTTCCGACACCGCCATGGCGAAGGATTCTTCAAAGGTTTCCGAATCGTGCACGATGCGCATGCCCTTGCCTCCTCCGCCCGCTGAGGCCTTCACCATCACAGGAAAGCCGATGCGCTCTGCTTCGAGCAAGGCTTCCTGGGCCGAAGCGATCGCATGGGCCGTTCCGGGCACCAAAGGCACCCCAAAGTCCATAACCGCTTGCTTAGCAGATAGTTTGTCCCCCATAGTCCGTATGGCCTCGGGGCTTGGCCCCACAAAGACGATGCCTGCCTCCTCCACCGCCTGGGCGAAGTCTGCATTCTCGCTGAGGAATCCGTAGCCTGGGTGAATGGCATCAACGCCGAGGCTGCGCGCGGCCTCCAGAATTTTGTCCTGGCGGAGGTAGGATTGGGCGCTGGGTGCTGGGCCCAGGCAGACGGCTTCGTCGGCAAAGCGCACGTGCGGCGCGCGAGCGTCCGCATCGGAATACACGGCGACCGTAGCGATTCCCATTTCTTTGGCGCTGCGCATGATGCGCAGGGCAATCTCTCCTCGGTTGGCTACCAGTACTTTACGAATCCTAGACATGACGGGCTTTTCACATGCAAAGTACGCATGAAATCCGTACTTTGGCGCCCATGGAACTGTACTTGGATTCGGCGGACCTCAACGAGATCAGCACCGCATTTGAACTAGGCTTTTTAGCCGGTTTGACCACCACTCCCACCTTTATGCAACGCGAGGGCGTGGCGGATTTGGACGCTATGCTTTTGAAATTGGCCGATATGGTACCTGTGCTCCAAATTGAGGCCTTGGGCCGAACGGCGGAAGAAATCGTCGCGGAGGCCAAGCGTCAAGAGAAGCTTGGATTGGACCGCAGCAAGACGGTGTACAAAATCCCCATCTCTTTGGAAGGAGCGCGCGCCTGCAAAATGCTGCGCAGCGAAGGCTTTTTGGTCAATCTGCACTTGGTGTATACGCTCCAGCAAGCCTACATGGCTATGGCCGCGGGTGCCACGTATGTCTGCCCTTTAGTGGGTCGCTTGCAAGACCAAGGAACCGACGCCCTGCAATTGGTGGCGTCCATCGTGGATATGAAGTTGCAGCATGGCTACGACACCAAGATTATGTTTTCGTCGGTGCGCCATTTGGAGCACGTTCGGAACGCTATTGAACTGGGCGTAGACACCATTACCGTGCCCTGGAAGGTCATGAAGCAAATGACCAACAACCACTTGACCGAATTGGGTTCGGAGCAGTTTTTTGTAGACAACCGCCGCGTAACGACCAAAGTGGCACAGGCGATGCGTGCGGCGGACGTGCATGTCGCCCCAAGCGCAACGATTCAGGAAGCGCTCGTGAAGATGACCAAGTCCGGCTATGGGGCGGTGGTGATCACCGACCAAGGTCAGCTCCAAGGCATCTTCACCGATGGAGATGTGCGCCGCTGGCTAGAAACGCAGAGCGAACCCAACTTACAAACGCCCATCTCGGCCGCTGCTGGCAGCTCCATGCCGAGTACCATTGATGCCGATGCCCTCCTGAATGAAGCGGCGCAGGCCTTCTCCGCTCAGAAAGTGGATCAGCTCGTCGTCCTGCAGAACGGTCAGGTATTGGGCCTTTTGGACATTCAAGACCTCGTGGGATGAACGCACTGATTTTAGATTGGGACGGGGTTTTCCACGACGGCCGAAAGGGTTCCGACGGTGGAAGCAGCTTTTCCGAACTAGACAGTATGGGCCTCAACCTCTTGCGCTTTGGCCACTACCTCCAAACGGGCCAAATCCTGCCCGTCGCCATTGTCACGGGTGAGCGAAACGAAACCGCTGAGGCGTTCGCTCGCCGAGAACACCTGCATGTATTTGGGTTCTATGCCAAAGAAAAAACACGGGCCATCGAACCCTTAGAAGCCGCCTGGGGTAGCCAAGCTGCGACCTGGGGCTTTGTGTTTGACGACATCCTAGATTTTGGCCTCGCAGCACGCGTGGGCCTGCGCGCCATGGTCTACCGAGAAGCCTGTGAAGAGACCTACCACTATGCCGTCAACCAGGGCTGGGTGGACATCACCTTGCAGGCGGATCACGCGGTTCGGCGCTTTGCAGAGCAGCAGTTGGTCGAGTCCGGACTTTGGGAACGGGTTCTGGAAGGCCGTATGACCATGAGTTCCGACTACCAGGCCTACTGGGCGGCTCGTCAGGCTCTGCCCTTGGAGGTCATCGACTTCTCCCCCAAACTCTAACAGCAGCCGGGGTTTCCCAACAACGGGGGCGTCGGGTTATTTGGCGATGCTTGTGGCGCGCGTTTCACGAATCACCGTCACACGCACTTGACCTGGGTAGGTCATCTCGTTTTGGATCTTCTGTGAAATATCGAAGGCAATGGTGCTGGCCTCCGTATCGCTGACGCGCTCACTTTCTACCATGACGCGCAGTTCGCGACCCGCATGGATGGCGAAGGCCTTGTTGACCCCGTTGAAGCCCATGGCCATTTGCTCGAGGTCTTTGAGGCGCTGCATGTAGCTTTCGGCCAATTGGCGGCGTGCCCCAGGACGAGCACCCGAAATAGCATCACATACCTGAATGATGGGCGACAGAAGCGACGTCATCTCAATTTCGTCGTGGTGCGCACCAATAGCATTGCAGATGTCGGGCTTCTCGCCGTACTTCTCGGCCCACTGCATGCCGAGCAAAGCGTGCGGCAAATCGGTCTCCTCAAAAGGCACTTTGCCGATGTCGTGCAACAGACCGGCGCGCTTGGCGGCTTTGGGGTTCAGCCCAAGCTCGGAGGCCATGACCGCGCTCAGCTTGGCCACTTCTTTGGAGTGCGACAAGAGGTTTTGGCCGTAAGACGAGCGGTACTTCATTCGGCCCACCATGCGCATCAGCTCAGGATGCAAACCGTGGATGCCCAGCTCAATCGCCGTGCGCTTGCCCAATTCCGCTACTTCGTCCTCAATGCTCTTAGTCACCTTGTCGACCACCTCTTCAATGCGCGCAGGGTGAATACGTCCGTCCGTCACCAAACGGTGAAGCGACAAGCGCGCAATTTCACGGCGAACGGGGTCAAAGCAGCTCAAGATGATGGCTTCAGGAGTGTCGTCTACGATGATTTCCACACCTGTTGCGGCTTCGAGGGCGCGAATGTTACGCCCCTCCCGTCCAATGATGCGGCCCTTCATTTCGTCGTTTTCAATGTGGAAAACGGATACGGCGTTCTCATTCGCTTGTTCAGTCGCAATGCGCTGAATGGTCTGAATAACGATCTTCTTTGCCTCTTGGTTGGCGGTCATCTTCGCCTCTTCTAAGGCGGTCTGAATGAAACTTGAGGCTTCGTGCTTGGCTTGGGCCTTGACCGCTTCAATCATCTGCTCTTTGGCTTGGTCCGCCGTTATGCCAGCCAGACTTTCCAATTTGCGTAACTGCTCTTGCAAAGCCTTGTCCAGCTGGCCTTCTTTGGCCTGGACGCTCTCTAACTTGCGCGTGAAGCTCTCTTCCAGCTTATTGATTTCTTTCTCGCGGCGGCGGGTTTCTTCCACATTTTTGGAATGGTCGCGCTGGGCCTCCTTGAGTTGTGCATGCTGGTCCCGAATCTTAGCCTCCCGCTCTTGTGAGCGTTGTTCGTGCTTTTCTTTCAGTTCCAAATAGCGCTCCTTGGATTGGAGCATCTTTTCTTTCTTGAGGGCTTCCCCCTCCTTTTCAGCTTCCCGAAGGATAGCTTCCGACTTTGCCTTCAGCGCAGTCTTTTGCAAGGCAACGGCGCCCACAGCACCTCCTGCTAGACCGGCCAAAACGGCTAAAATGGTCTCTATCATGGTTTCAATCTCAACGTCCAAACTCCCCCAGACGTTCTGAGAGAGGCGGGCGGCGAAATCTCCTTTAGTGGCTTAAAACCGCATCCAGCTGGGCTTGGACGCTCTCAAGGCGTCCGAGAATGGCTTCCTGTTCCTTGCTGTCTCCTCCTTTTAGCCCCAACAATTGGTTGGCAAGCTGAAGGGCGCACATGGCCAGCGCATCTTGCTTATCTCCTACTGCATAGCGCTCTTCAAAGCGCTGCATGGCAGAGTGTATCATGGACACCGCCTTCCGGACCTGTTCTTCTTCCTGACGTTCAATGGTCAGTGGATAATTCCTTCCGGCGATGGACACTTTTATTTTGAGCGAGTCATTCATTTCCAGCTGGGCTTAGGCGTTCAGTTGTGCCACGCACTTGTTGATTTCCCGTACCCATTCGTTTAACTGAAGCTTCAGCGCCCGGCGTTCTTCCTGGCTGCCGTTAAAAGCCATCAATAAACGAAGTTGCTCAATTTCACTGCGCAGGTCCGCCACTTTTTTGCGCTCATGCGCCAATTCTTGGTTTAGCGAAGCCATGGTTTCGGCTTGTGATTCCAGCTCGCCGATGGCCAAGCGGTAGCGCTCAATCAAGGAATGTACTTGATCTTGAATGCGTTGTACCTGATCTAGGGCGTTGGACATGCGAAGGGATTTTGAACCATCAAACTTAGCCATTCCCAAGCGCAATTCCTATCTTCCGTTGCAGCTATGCGACGCAATTTTATCGCCCTTTTTAGTCTTGTGAGCCTCGCGGCTTTTGCCCAATCCCCTATTGCTGTCCAACCCATTGGAGGTGAGGTAGATTTTGCAGGAACCTTTGGCGAATTGCGGTCCCATCACTTCCATTCCGGCGTAGATGTGCGCACAGGTGGCCAAACGGGCTGGCCTGTGCGAGCCGTGCAGGATGGGTATTTGAGTCGCATCGTCGTCCGACCGGACGGGTTTGGATGGGCGCTCTACCTCCGGCACCCCAATGGCTACACCTCGGTGTATGCGCACTTGGAGGACTTCAAGCCCGAGTGGCACGACCTGGTAGTACAGCGAGCCACCGCGGGTAAAACCAACCGCTTGGACCTCTACTTTCCCGCAGATGCCTACCCCGTCCGAGCGGGAGACACCATAGCCTGGTCGGGGAATTCGGGCGGTTCGGCTGGACCGCATCTTCATTTTGAATGGCGCGACACGCGTACGGAAGAGCCGCTCAACCCCTTCGCGTATGGAATGCTCTACGGAAGCGACAGCTATTCTCCGCGCATCCTCGCTTTGCACACCGCGGACGGCCAGAAAGCCCCTGTGGCTTCCGGCACGTGGAGCCAAGTGCTACGTGTTCATAGCTGGCAGGAACTCTCCGCCGAAATCAAAGATAAAAAGCATCCGCAAGGTTTAAATCTGGGCATTCAAGCCCTTGAAATTCAATGGATTTGGGGCGACAAACAAACGGCTCATGGATTTGAAATGGACCGCTTTTCCTTTGCCGAAACGCGGTGCGCGGATGGGCTCATGCAACCGCACGTGCATCGACGCACCGGACTGCGAACCTACCGGTTAGCCCCAAGCTTGGGATCCGCGCCTTCGTGGTCATCGCCCGATCTCGATGTCACGCAACCGGGTCGCTACACCCTCACGCTAACGGCACGCGCTGCCAATGGCGAAATCACGCAAGCAAGTGGCCCCGTCGAGCTTTTATCTGGGTCGGGCTATCCCTGGGCGGACCCTCTTCTCCCTGGAAAAGTGGATGTTCAATCCGGCTCCCTACAGGCGGAAGATCTGCGCATGGTCTGGAGTCGGAACAGTTTCACAGACCCCATTGTACCCAGTCTGAGCAAAGTGGGCGACCGAAAATGGCAAGCCAGCCCGGACGTACCGGTCCTACGCTCCTTGGTCTATTTCTGGACGCCGCCTGCGGACTATCCGGAAGCGTGGCGGAGCAAAACGGTCCTGATTGGCCGCGATCCACGAGGATCCTACCGCATCGTGGGCGAGCCTCAATCCGACGGAAGTTTGCGCTTCATCATCCGGATATTTGGAACGTTAAGTATCGCTCAAGACGCAGAGGCTCCAGTCTTTTCAGGTCTGAAATCGGGTAGTTTTCAAGGCAAGCCCGCCTGGTATATTAGTCTTAAAGACAACCTCCTCGATGTAGTAGACTACGATGCCTATGTGGATGGAGCTTGGACCTGGGCATACTACGATGCCAAGAACCGGCGTTTGTACATCCCCAAGCAGGGACATTCGGGAGGACTCTTGCGCCTGAGCGCTGAAGATGAGGCCGGAAACCGAAGTACCTTTGAGGCTACACTTCCATGATGCAGCGTGTTTATACCTTCTTTTTAGGGGCACTTTTGAGCCTCGCCGCCTACGGACAGCAAGCCGTCCAGGTGAGCGGGGTGATTTTGGCGCAGGATTCGGCCCGTCAAACCATTCCGAACGCCAAAATCCAAGTGAAAGGCCGCCCGCTGGTCATGGAATCCGGCGACGATGGCTTCTTTAGCATCGCGGCCATTCCGGGGGATTCGGTCATTGTGCGTCGCTTTGGCTTTCAATCTGAAAAACTGTGGGTGCCCGATACGCTCACGGGCGACTCGTACCTCGCGGTCATTCAAATGGCCTGGAATACCTTGGAGCTCGAAGAGGTCATCCTCTACCCTTGGCCCCGCCCCGAAGATCTGAACCGGGAACTGCTCGCGATGGAAGTCAAGACGACTGAACGGGACATTGCCTTGCGCAATTTGGCTATTCAATCGCTCAAAGAACAGGCCAAAGCCATGGGCATGGACGCAGGAGAGATGCAGCGCTACATCCTGTCGGCCCAAGCCCAAAGCGTTCACAATGCCAACCGCTACTACGGGAGCAATGGAGGCACGGCTATTTTGGGCCGTTTGAGCGATCCCTTTGCTTGGTCGCAGTTCTTTAACGCCTTGAAACGCGGCGATTTCTCCCGCTAATGCTTGGATTCCTCCTCTGCGCAAGCACCTGGGGCGCTTTGCCTCAGGATACCGTCCCCCAAGAGGGTACGTTGCAAGAAGTAGAGGTCATTGCACGCAACATTGAAGCCAATACCATCCGGTTAAAAACCTTGAATTTTGGCGGCGTGGGGCAAGTGGGCGGCTCCATTGAGGGCTTGGTCCGAAGTCTCGCCGGGGTCGCCGGTTCCGACGAGCTTTCCTCCCAGTATTCCGTGCGAGGCGGCAATTTTGACGAAAACCTGCTCATCATCAACGGCTTTGAAGTCTACCGCCCCCAATTGGCGCGCAGTGGGCAGCAAGAGGGTTTAAGTGCGATCAACCCTGACTTTGTGCAGTTCTTGGCCTTTTCTGCGGGCGGCTTTGACGCGTCCAAAGGCGACAAGCTCTCCTCGGTGCTGGACGTACAGTACCGAAGCCGAAACACCTACGAGCTCCCGGGCCAGCAAATTCGGGCCGGCTTGTTTTCCGGACGGGTCTTTGCATCGACCATCCTGGATCAAAAAGGAAAAAACGGACCGGTGTACCAATCCCTGGCAGTGGGCGTCCGCTACCGTTCCAATGCGCCCTTTATTCGAGGCGGGGACGTGCAAGGCGACTTGCGCTCGGATGCCCAGGACGTCCAATTTTTGTTTGAATCCGCCAGCCTGCGCTGGTTCCACGAGGTCCTTGGCATTGCCCAAACCAGCACCTTTGCTTTGCGGCCTTCTTCACGGACGACTGAATTTGGCACCGTGACGGAAGTGCTACGCCTCAATGTCTACATGAACGGCATTGAGCGCTACCAGTACCAAAACGCCTTCCTCGGCGCACGGAGTCGCTACTCGCTCACAGAAAATCAACAGCTCTTTTTAGAGTCCAGCGTCGCCCAAGCGCTCGAACAAGAAGACATGGATGTAGAAAGCGCCTACCTGCTCGGGGAAGTCAATAACAACCTGGGTTCCGATGCCTTTGGCGAAATTTCCTACCTCCGCGGATCGGGGGGACACCAGCGCTATGCCCGCAACCAGCTTTGGGTGCGCGAATGGCAGTCCAAGGCCGGCTACATCTACAAAGGCGACGGACAGCGGGTGGAAGCGGCACTGAGCTACCGCCACCAGGACGGATTGGACATCGTGCACGAATGGGTGAATTTGGATTCGGCCGGGTACAGTCTGCCCCACCAACCTACCGCCGTCCTGCTTCAAGGCGGCGACACGCTTTTGACTACCAAAGAAAGCCTGCGCCTCTTTCAAGTGACCGACAGCCGTGGACAGCTCGTGAACGGGAAGGTTCATGCGCATGTGCTTTGGCAGGGTGCTATCCCCGAAGTGGGCTTCAAACCTGGCTGGAATGCGGGGTTGCGCTACGTTCGGGACAGCCGAAGTGGGGAACAGCGCCTGAGCCCTCGCCTTTCGCTGTACTGGAGTTTGCCAAGCCGCCACGGGGTGGAGCTTTCCGCTGGATCCTATGCGCAGACCGCGAGTGTTCGGGAATTGCGCGATTGGTCCACATCGAGCTTTTTGGGGCAGGCCCGAATGCAGCACGCCTGGCACGCCATTGCCGCCGTCGAAAAGCAGTTCACCTCCAAGGGGCGCCCCTTCTTCTGGCGCGGCGAGGCCTACATCAAGTATCTGGACCGTGCCTTCCCCTTTGAACAGGACGGCATGCGCGTGCGCTATTTGGGCGAGGGACCGGGCGTAGCACGCGTGGTGGGGGTAGACAACCGCGTACACAGCGAATGGCTGCCCGGGACAGAATCGTGGGCCAGTTTGTCCCTGTTCCGCGCGCAAGAGCGCTTTGGGGACGTTTGGACGGACCGCGGAAGCGACTACCGCTACAGTTTTTCCTTGCGCGTAGAAGATGCCTTGCCCGACAATTTGAACGACAAGGTCTACATGCAGATCAATGTGACAGGCGGTTTTCCCTTTGGCGCCCCCCTTTCGGCGGATAAAGATTTTCGTTCTCCCCCCTACCGCCGAATGGACCTCGGCTTTCAACACGACTTTAGCCCCAAGGCCAGCCTAGGCCTGGAGGTCTTCAACTTGCTCGAAATCCGAAATACGGCCTCCTATTTCTGGATCATGGACATCTCCACCGCGCGGCAATACGCGGTGCCCAACTACTTGACCAACCGCTTGCTCAACCTCATTTTCCACTACAAACTCTAGGCATGCGCATCGTTGACACCCTGCCCCATCCAGACTTCCGCATCGTACTGTACGCGACGGAAACCCATTTTTTGGTCGAAATTGAAGCAGGACCCATGCGCCAATCCTACCGCTACAGCAAGGAGCGCTTTGGAGATCTCGGTGCCGTAAAGGCAACGCTCACCCCGGAATGGCTGGAATCCGTTCGCCAGCACTTCAACGGCATGTATGTGGACTGGAAAAAAACGTGGGAATAAAAAAGCCCGCAGGGAGTTTAACTACCCTATACACCAAACAAGAAGAAACCTTGTTCCCCCCTGCGGGCCTATTAAGAACACCTAACTAGTGGCTTTGTTCAAAGGAGGTAAAAACTTTTTCCATTCGGTTCAGTGCCTCGTCCATCTCCTCGGCTGAAATCACCAAAGGGGGAGCGAACCGAATAATATTTCCATGGGTCGGCTTGGCCAAGAGCCCCGCATCGCGCAAGGCCATACAGAGGTCCCACGCGGTGCTTGACTCGGGGCTGTCGTTGATGAGAACCGCATTCAGCAAACCTTTTCCACGTATGCCTTTGATGAGGGAAAGGTGGCCAATTCGGGCCTTCAAGCCCTCCCGAAACTGCTCACCCCGCGACCGCGCATTTTGCATCAAAGCTTCCTCCTCCATCACCTCCAGGGCCGCCTGCGCCACCTTGGCCGCGATGGGATTGCCGCCAAAGGTCGATCCGTGCTGGCCGGGTTTAATTGTCATCATGATCCCATCGTCCGCCAAGACGGCAGAGACGGGATACACGCCACCCGAAAGGGCCTTTCCTAAGATGAGAATGTCCGCGCGCACGTAGGTGGCTGCCTGACGCTCACAGTGCCCACCCCCGCATTGGCAGTTGCCGCAGGTGGCGAGCCAGGAGCCCGTTCGGCCAATGCCTGTTTGAATTTCATCGGCGATAAAGAGCACGTTTTTTGCAGCACAAAGCGCCGCGGCACGTGGAATAAAATCGGAATCCGGCACCACCACGCCTGCTTCCCCTTGAATGGGCTCCACCAGGAATCCAGCGACATGGGGGTCCTGGAGCGCTTTTTCCAGGGCGACGATGTCGTTGTAGGGAATGCGCTCAAAACCCGGCATGTACGGGCCAAAGCCCCCATAGCTGTCCGGATCGTTGGAGAAGGACACGATGGTGCTGGTGCGCCCATGGAAATTGTCCGAACAAACAATCATCTTTGCCTGATTGGCCGGTACGCCTTTCACATCGTAGGCCCACCGGCGGCAGAGCTTAATGGCGGTTTCAACAGCTTCAGCTCCCGAATTCATGGCCAGTACTTTGTCATAGCCAAAGCGTTCGGTGATGGCCTTCTCAAAGGGCCCCAACTCTGCGTTGTAAAAGGCACGCGATGTCAGCGCAAGCGTTTGTGCTTGCTCCACGAGGGCGCCGACAATTCGGGGATGGCTGTGTCCCTGATTGACCGCCGAATAGGCACTCAAGAAATCAAAGTACTCCTTGCCCTCGACGTCCCAAACGCGAATCCCCTCGCCCTTTTGCAAGACAACGGGTAACGGATGGTAGTTGTGCGCACCATGCGCATCTTCGAGGGCCATGAAATGCTGTGAATTCGCCATAGAATCGTGGATTTTCCTCAAAGATAAGGCCAGAGGCGGGAGTATCTTTGAGCCATGATTTTGGAAGGAGTTCTCATGGAGCGCGCCGGCGGGCGCGGGGTCTGCGTAGCCCATGCCCCTGATGGCAAGACAATTTTGGTGGCAGGAGCAGCTCCAGGCGACATCGCCACCATCAAGGTGCTTCGCAAAAAGAAAAAGCATTTAGAAGCCGTCATTGAGCGCTTGGAGCACCCCTCCCCCCACCGCGTTCTACCCACTTGTGCGTACGCTGAGGATTGCGGCGGTTGCAGTTGGCAGCATGTCGATTATAGCCATCAAGCCGAATTTAAGGACGTCGAGGTTCGAGAAAACCTGCGACGCATTGGCCAAGTGGAGGGCGGAGACTTCCGACCCATCGTACCTGCGCCCAAAGCCTACCGCTACCGAAACAAGTTGGAATTTAGCTTCTCCGCCAGCCGCTGGTTGAGCTGGAAGGAGATTGCTTCGGGCGAGGAAATTGCCCAGAAACAGGCCCTGGGCTTCCACGTCCCCGGCCTTTGGGACAAGATCATGGACATCGAGACCTGCCATCTGCAACCCGAACCCTCCAATGCTATCAAAAATTTTATTCGGGACTATGCGTTTTCGCATGGATTGACCTTTTTCCACCCACGCGAAAAGCACGGTTTGCTGCGCACGATGATGCTGCGCTGCACCCAAGCCGGCGATTGGATGCTCGTCATCCAGTTCTACGAAGCCCCGGAAGAAGCGGGTTTGGCCCTCATGCAAGCGGTCTGTGATGCCTTCCCAGAGATTAAGAGTGCGTACTACGCCCACAACCCCAAACCCAACGACAGCATCTACGATTTGGACCTGCAGCTCTTCAAGGGCGAGCCCTACGTCGTGGAGCATATGCCCTCTGCGGTGGAAGGCGGCCGCGCCCTCTCCTTCCGAATTGGCCCAAAGAGTTTCTACCAGACCAACCCGGAACAAGCGCATCGACTGTATGCGGAGGCCCTCAAGCTTGCCAACGTCGGCCCCGAAGACACGGTCTACGACCTCTACACGGGAACGGGCACAATTGCGCTCTTCATGGCCCAAGTCGCGAAGAAAGTGGTGGGCATCGAGTCGGTACCCGAAGCCATTGCTGCAGCCAAGGAAAATGCGCGAGAAAACGGTATCACGAACGCCCACTTTGAGGTGGGCGACATGCGACATGCATTTCAAGCCGAACTCTGGGAGCGCTACGGCAAACCCAATGTGCTCGTTACCGACCCCCCGCGCGACGGTATGCACCCCAAAGTGGTCGAACGCCTCTTGGAGTTGGAAATTCCACGATTGGTGTACGTAAGCTGTAATTCCGCTACCCAGGCCCGGGACTTGGCGCTTCTCCAAGAGAAATACGCCGTCACCGTGGTTCAACCCGTGGATATGTTCCCACAAACGCATCACGTGGAGAACATCGCCTTACTTGAACTCAAAGCCTAGGTTCATGGACAGCGCCAAACACTGGGAAGACCGCTACAGCCTAAATCAAACGGGCTGGGACCTCAATGGCCCAACCCCTGCCCTTCAAGCGGCAGCAGAAGGCTTGCCAAAGGAGGCTTTCATACTTATTCCTGGATGCGGATTTGGCTGGGACGGCGAAGCGCTCTGGTCCAAAGGCTACAAAAATGTTTACCTCAGCGACTGGGCCCCTTCGGCCAAAACAGCCTTTCTTCAGCGCGTCCCCGACTTTCCAGAAGCGCAGTTCGTGAGCGGTGACTTTTTTGAGTGGGCCTCCCAGCCTGAACTGGCCAGCCGGTTTGATGCCGTGCTCGAATGCACCTTCTACTGCGCTATCCCCCCCGCGCGACGGGACGACTACGCAGCCGCGATGGCCCGCCTTCTCAAGCCAGGCGGACGCCTCATGGGGGTGTTATTCACCTTTCCCTTAACGGAAGATGGGCCTCCTTTTGGGGGATCTCTGGTTGAATACGAAGCACGCTTCAGCGCACCCTTCGTCCTGGAAGAACTCGGCCCGACGAACTTGAGCATCCCACCACGCGCTGACAAAGAGGTCTTTTTCTGCGCTAAATTGCAGGCATCATGACGGAACGCACCCTCATTCTCGACCCCGAACGCCTTCAGCGCGTCATCCACCGCATGGCGTGGCAGATTGTGGAACGCCACCTCAACGATTCGGAAGTCTACCTCGTAGGCATCAGTAAGTCCGGCTATGCGCTGGCGGAGCGCTTGCATGCGCAGCTCCAAGGTATTTACGACGGACGTTTAGAGTTGGTGGAGATTTCGGTCAACAAGCGCGAGCCCGCTGCAGGCCCCACGGAATGCAGTTTGAAGCCTTCGGATCTTGCCGGTAAGAACATTGTAGTTATTGACGACGTGCTCAACACCGGTGCTACGTTGATGTACGCTGTGCACTACTTCCTTCCCGCGGCGCTAAACCAAATTTCCACGGCCGTGCTCATCGACCGAAATTTCAAGCAATACCCCATCAAGGCGGACATCAAAGGCTTGAGCTTGAGCACGAGTTTGCAAGACCGCGTGGAAGTGGACTTTTCGACCCCAGAAGCTGTTTACTTGGTCTGATAGAGTTCAACGAGCCGATTCAGGACGTCTTCCTTATCCACTGCAATACGGAACTGGCTTTCTGCATAGAAGGCTTGACGTTCCATCAAATGCTTACCAATAAATTCGGCGTAGTCGTCTGGGGCTACACCCGCCAACAGCGGCCGGACCTTCCCAGCGTGGTAGCTGTCTTGTAAGCGTTTGGTAAGGAATCCCACGGGCGCATGGAGGTACACGGTCCTACCCAAGCGATTTAACTGCGCCATGTTATCGTAGAAACACGGCGTCCCACCCCCGACGGACACAATTCCTTCGAGGTCTGCACTGTCGAGAACGGCTTGCTTTTCGAGCTTGCGGAAAGCCAATTCGCCCTGTTGGCCGATGTAATCCGCAATAGACCTTCCGATTTGAGCTTCAATGATTTGATCCAAGTCATGCACGGGTAGGCCCAGCGCCTTCCCCAACCTCTTCGCTGACGTACTCTTTCCAACCCCCATGTAGCCGAGCAGATACATCCGTTTTTGCATGCTTAAAATTATTGGAAAATTCACAGGTGACCGAAGGAGCAATTAAAACTTCTCTTTATATTTGCACCCTCGTTAAAGAACGGGAATGACTCGATAGCTCAGCTGGTAGAGCAATACACTTTTAATGTATGGGTCCTGGGTTCGAATCCCAGTCGAGTCACAAAATGCCCTGGTGGTGAAATTGGTAGACACGCCATCTTGAGGGGGTGGTGACCTACGGTCGTGCTGGTTCGAGTCCAGTCCAGGGCACTGAAAATCTAAAAACACGCAACGGTATCGTCTGCGTGTTTTTTAGTTTTAATCCCTAGGCGCATGCCGTTTTTCATCTTCTCCCCTCGTGCGAAGCGACGAACATTTCCCTACTGTGCATGGTTATTTGGGCATGCGTGCATTCCTCATTCTCTTGGCAAGTGCCTGGACCCTTTCCAGTTGCCAGGCCCAATCCCCTTCAACTGCCATGGAAAACCAGCTCCCCGTTCAAAAGTCTGAAGAAGCCTGGCTTCAAGAACTCGGTCCAGAACGCTACCGCATTCTGCGCCAAAAGGGAACGGAATACCCCGGGACTGGGGAATACGACAAGCACTTTGAATCAGGAACGTACCGCTGCGCAGGCTGTGGCACCGCTTTATTCTCCTCGGAAGGCAAGTTTGACGCCCATTGCGGTTGGCCCAGCTTTGACCAAGAAATAAGCGACGGCATCGTGGCAGAGAAACGCGATTTCTCCCATGGTATGATTCGGACTGAGATTCTTTGCAGCCAATGTGGGGGCCATTTGGGCCATGTGTTTGACGACGGCCCCACAGAAACCGGTTTGCGCTACTGCGTCAACAGCTTGAGCCTCACGTTTGAGCGGGACAGCACTGCCTCCAGCAGCACCCAGGGAGAACCTCAAAAAAACGAATAGTTCTTGCATAAGGGTAGTGCAACCCTGTTGTAATTCCTCGCATCTTTGGGGCATGAAAAACATACTTATTGCAGTCACCTTAGGCCTTGGTATGATGAGCAGCTGCGACGAAGGCTATTATTGTGATCTTTCTTTCCAAACGGTTGGCTTTACCTGGACGGATTCCAACCATGTTCCCCACCATGTCGATGCCGTGGTGCGCGAAACCCAAGACAGCCTTGTTTCTCAGTTTAACGGGCTCCCCGACTACTTTACGATTGCATCCGACGAACATCAATCGCTCTTTTTTAACCAATCGTACCACGTAGACGTCTATGTCTACGACGTGAACGACAGTTTGCTTGCTCAAAATGAATGGGTTATAAGTGCCGATCGCTGCCATATCCAAAAAGTCAGTGGTCCTGAATTTCTTCCTTAAATACAATGTTACATGTGCAAATTGCGTATATATTTGCACCTCCAAATCGGGAGATTAGCTCAGCTGGTTCAGAGCACCTCGTTTACACCGAGGGGGTCGGGGGTTCGAACCCCTCATCTCCCACCAAAGCCGCAGGAGACTGCGGCTTTTTTATTTTAGTACTCTAACCCTCTATTTGAAAAACTCCCATGGGTATCTATCAGCGTTTAGCACTCGCCTCTGTCGTCTTGGCCGCCGTTCTGATGTATGTCATAAACCCGATCCAAAAGATCCACTTGGAAAAGGCCGTAGAAAATGGGAAGCTCTACCTAGAAAGCCAAGCGGCAGAAGCTGGTTTCCAAGGAAGCATGGTGTCTTGGGGTAGCACCCAGCTCGCAGAAATGGCTATTAACGTGGATAATTACCAATCCTATGTGCTTTTTTCTACGACCGATGTCTATGTTGCAGGAATCAAGCGCGGGGAGAGCTTTGGATGTGGCGGAAACGTCTGGATTCTCTGGGAGGAACTTTCTTCCGAAAGCGAATAAAAAAAGGCGCCCAAGGGCGCCTTTTCGCTAAGTGGTATGGTGTAGAATCCTTATTTGGAGACGTTGTAGCCCAAGCCGGTCAGGTAGTCAATACGCTCTTGAACAACCGCTTGCTCACGGCGAGACAGTTCCTTAGAGATAGACTTGGACAAACCTTCCAATTCTTCAGGGCTCAATTTGCCCAAGAACTGAGAAGCGAAAAGGCTCTTCAAAGTTTTGTTGTTGTTCTGGTTTTCGCGAAAATGTGCTACTAATTGACTAGGAGTCATAGGTCTATGTTTTAAATGATTTAACCCGCCAAAAGTAGGGCAATTTTATTAAAAACAAAAAATCTATTCGTTTTTAGTCATTTACACACATCTATTTAATACGAAATCGCATCAATAATGGTCTTTTCAAGCTTGCTTTTTGCTAAAAATCCTTGCTCCAATTCTGCTGCGAAAGGAATGGGTAAATCCTCCGAAGAAACAACAAAAACGGGCGCATCTAATTGCGCAAAACACTCGCGCTGAACAACTTGCGCTAAATCCGAACCAAAAGATCCACGCCAAGTGTCTTCTTGAACGATGACACAACGGCCCGTTTTTCGGACTGATTTTAAAATAGTATCTGTATCCAAAGGCACCAGCGTACGAACATCAATCAGTTCAAGAGAGATAGAGGGGTTCTCGCGCTGAAAAGCCTGCACCCAGCTGACTCCTAAGCCATAGGTGACCACCGTGAGGCTTTCACCTTCCGACACTACAGCCGCTTGTCCAAATGGGATGGCATAGGCCTCCGTAGGCACTTCGCTTTCTTGAGAACGGTACAAGGCCTTGTGTTCAAAAAACAAGACGGGATTGGGATCCTCAAAGGCCTGCAAGAGCAACCCTTTGGCATCGTATGCGTTTGAAGGATAGACCACCTTAAGGCCTGGCACGCGAGTAAACCAAGCTTCTGTGCTTTGACTGTGGAAGGGACCCGCAGCCACCCCTGCTCCTGTTGGCATGCGAATAACGAGATCTACGTTCTGGCCCCAGCGGTAATGAAGCTTTGCCGCCTGGTTGCAAATCTGAGTCATGGCCTCCGTAACAAAATCGGAGAATTGCATCTCGACCATCGCCTTATACCCTTCTACGCTCAACCCTACGCCTGCCCCCACAATAGCAGATTCACAAAGAGGTGTGTTTCTCACGCGGTCCTTGCCAAAGGTGTCGCTGTAACCCTCCGTAGCCTTAAATACACCACCATAGTCCGCAATATCTTGGCCCATGTAGACCAAATTGGGATGGCGTTCCAATGCCATGCCTAACGCATCGTGAATAGCATCGATCAAACGCATTTTTTTAACGGGGCCACTTGGGTCCGAACTCAAACTAGAAATCGATGGTGCAAATACATCGCCTAACTCCTCATTGGCGTCGTAGATAGGGGCCGGTTCATCTAAGGCTGCGTTTAGCTCTTCTAAGACCGTTTTGTGGCAAGATTCCTCGACTTCGCTAAGACGATCCTCGGTCATCCAGCCTTCAGCCAAAATCTGTGCGCGGAATCGATCAACAGGGTCTTTTTCTTTCCAGGAATCTATCAGGCCTTCGGGGTAGTATTTCGTGCCAGAGGCTTCTTCGTGTCCGCGCATTCGGAAGGTGACACATTCCAACAGAATAGGACGTGGATTTTCGCGAATAGAATCGGTCAGCTTTTTAGTCAATGAAAAAACCGCCTCAAAATCGTTGCCATCGACCTGGTGCGCCTCCATACCGTAGGCGGGCCCTTTTACGGTGAAGGAATCGAAGACGAACTGTTCCTTTGAAGGCGTTGAAAGCCCCCATTGGTTGTTCTCTACCACGATAAGAACGGGAAGCTGCCATACCGCAGCCACGTTCAGTGCCTCGTGAAAGTCGCCCTCAGAAGCACCGCCATCTCCCGTATACACGAGAACGCATTTCTGCTCCCCACGGAGTTTGCGGGCTAAAGCCAATCCATCCGCCACGCCCAATTGAGGGCCGAGGTGGCTGATCATTCCGAAGATTTTGTGTTCCGTGCTACCGAAGTGAAAGGAACGGTCTCTTCCCTTCGTAAAACCCGTTTTTTTGCCTTGAAATTGCGCAAACAACTTTTGCAAGGGAATGTCGCGGGACGTGAACACTCCTAAGTTTCGGTGCATGGTGCAAATCCACTCGTCCGAATCCAACGCAAGTGCCGTGCCCACGGAAACGGCTTCTTGCCCATAGGACGAGAACCACTTTGAAATCCGGCCCTGACGCAAGGCGATCAGCATGCGTTCCTCGACGGCACGAGGTAAGAATAGAGCTGTGTAAAGGGCTTCGGCGTTTTGGGCGGTGAATTCCATACGGGGTAAAAGGCTGTGAAGTACCACAAAGGTGAGGCAGGAAGTACCTTTGTCGTATGAAACTGCAGACACTAAACCTCGAGAACTTTGTGAATGGCGATGCTTCGAGCCGTCAATCCTTTGTAGATCAACTGGGTGCAACCTTTGCACACACCGGTTTTGCGGCCATTGAAGGCCATGGGTTTTCCAATGAAGAACGTGCCGCTTTGACGCACGTGGTGGAGGCCTTTTTCCACCAAAGCACGGAAGATAAAATGCGTTCCCACTTGCCCAACGCCAAGGGCCAACGTGGCTATACACCTTTTGGCGTGGAACATGCCAAGGGAGAAAGCAAGCCTGACCTCAAGGAGTTCTACCAGTGGGGGCCCATGAATGCAGCGGATCGCGGATTAATGCCCAACGTACTGGTCCCACACGTTGCAGAGTTGGACAGCACCGTGAAGGCTGCGTATGAAAAGCTTGAAAACGTAGGCCGCAATTTGTTGCGCGCCATTGCCTTGCACTTGGAATTGCCCGAAAGTTATTTTGATGGCTTCCTCAACCAGGGCCACTCCATTTTCCGCGCTATCCACTACCCTGGTCAAGAAAAGGCTGTAGAAGGAATCCGTGCCGCAGCACACGAAGACATCAACCTCATCACCTTGCTGATGGGCGCATCCGCAGAAGGACTGGAGCTGCTCTCTAAAGAAGGAGAATGGCTGCCTATCCACGTAACGGCGGAAGTGCTTGTAATCAACGTTGGGGATATGCTCCAGCGCTTGACCAACAACAAATTGCGCAGCACGACACACCGTGTGGTCAACCCTCCTGCTGAAAAATGCCACCTCCCCCGCTTCTCCATGCCCTTCTTTGTGCATCCCGCGGAAGACATGCCTTTGAACTGTTTGGATTTCTGCGTTTCGGACGAGCATCCCAAGGCCTTTGAGGACATCACTGCTGGCGCATACCTGCACGAACGTTTGGTGGAAATCGGCTTGGCATAATCCATGCGGATTGACATTATCACCGTCCTTCCCGAGCTCATTCGAAGTCCTTTTGAAGCGAGCATTTTAAAGCGCGCGCAACAAAAAGGCCTCGTCGAGGTGCATTTGCACGATTTGAAGGCCTTTGGCATGGGCAAGCACAAACAGGTGGACGATTACTCTTTTGGCGGTAATGCGGGTATGGTGCTTCGGCCCGAACCGCTTTTTGACTGTATTGAAGCTTTGCAGGCCGAACGTTCGTACGACGCCATCATCTACACCACTCCGGACGGCAAGCGCTTTGATCAGAAGGACGCCAACCAGCTTTCCTTATTGGGCAACATTCTCATCCTCTGCGGCCACTACAAGGGCATCGATCAACGCGTTCGGGACCACTTTGTCACACATGAAATCAGCATTGGTGATTATGTGCTTAGCGGGGGTGAATTGGCCGCAGCAGTAATTTCGGACGCCCTTATTCGATTGATCCCAGGCGTTTTAAACGATGAAACCTCCGCCTTGACGGATTCGTTCCAAGACGATCTACTCGCACCTCCGGTGTACACGCGCCCCGCGGAGTTTCGCGGCATGACTGTACCCGACGTACTCACCTCCGGCCACGCCAAGAACATTGAAGCGTGGAACCATGCGCAGGCACTCGCCCGCACGCAGGAACGCCGTCCTGATTTATTAGGCGAGTAATCCTTGCTAGACCCACTCAACCTAAGCGATTTAATCCTATCTTTGCGCCCTCCTAGGAGGAAGTATGTGCTACGCACAACGCCAAACAGGAGTTTTGCGACGCCAACCTCTGGCCAAAGCGGTGCATGTTGACGATCGATGAACGCATTAAATGCAAGAACCATGGACCTGATTAAATACGTCCAAGAAAAGTATGTAGAGGCCAAAGAGTTCCCCAGCTTCCAAGCGGGTGATACCATCACGGTGTACTACTTGATTCGTGAAGGTGAAAAGACGCGCACGCAGTTCTTCCGCGGCGATGTCCTCCAGCGCAGCGGCTCTGGTGTAACGGAAACCTTTACCATCCGTAAAATGTCTGGCAACATCGGCGTGGAGCGTATCTTCCCCGTGAACATGCCCAACCTGGAGAAAATCGAGGTGAACAAGCGTGGTAAAGTACGTCGTGCACGTATCTTCTACCAGCGTGAGCGCACCGGCAAGTCTGCACGTATCAAAGAGCGTCGCGGATAAGCCGAAAGGCATCCATAAACTTAAAAGGCCCCACTCGGGGCCTTTTTTTATGACTTTAAAAATTGGTTTGCGCGTGAAACCCTCCTCTACTTCGTAAGAACTTGGAAGACCGTGCGGCGGTTCTTTGCCCGGCCTTCAGGAAGGCGATTGTCGGCAATGGGTTGGCTGTCGCCATAGCCTTTAGCACGCATTTGGGCAGCCGGAACCCCTTGGCTGAGAAGATATGCATGTACCGCCTCGGCTCTGCGTTGCGAAAGAACTTGATTGTCTCCGGGGCGTCCAACGTTGTCGGTATGTCCTTGCAACTCTATGGTCATCGAAGGGTGCGCTTGGAGGTAGGCCACAAAAGGGGCCAGCGAAGCTTTGTCCAGGGCGGACATTTGGTAGCTGTTGGTGGCGAATTGAATTGAATTCAAGGAGAAGCTCTCGCCCACTTCTAAACGCTTTGCCTCGAGCAAGGGCACTTCTGCCTCTTCGTCCCGAGGATCTACTTCTATGCGCACCGCCGTGTAACCAACTTCGGGATTCTCCACGCTTATGACGTAATCCGCGGCATTTGGTGTGGCTAAGACTGCGGTATAGGTTCCACTCGCGGCATCTACCCGAACGCGCGTAATCTCCCGCGTTTGAAGATTCTCGATGCGCAAACTCACCCCATCGGGCAGCACATCCGCACCTTCGACTTTACCTGTCAGGAAGGTAACAGCATCTGCAGTCGCCGAAGCAGGTAGCGGAAAGCCGTAAAAATCATATCCGGAACCCGCAGGTAAGTCGCCTACCTTTTCATTGCTCGAGAAGTAGGCCATGGGGGATTTGGCCGCCACGGCAAAGCCTACTTCGGCCCGCTCCGTATTGATGGGATAGCCCAAATTTTGGGGTGCCGACGCCCCGTTGAGGTTGGCGACAAATACGTCAAAATCACCCAAGCCCGGATGGCCGTTAGACGAGAAGAACAAGGTGTGCCCGTCCGCATGCAAGAAGGGACTTTTCTCATCGTCCGGGGTATTTATGCGTGGACCCATATTTTGGGGCTCGGACCAGGATCCGTCCGGCTGGCGCAAAACTTCGTACAGATCAAGGCCTCCGAGCCCGCCCTTTCGGTTGGACGTGAAAATTAAACGGTCGCCATTGGCCGAAAGCGTCGGCTGGCTCTCCCATGAGTCCGGCAAGTTGACCGTCGGTAGGTCCTTGAAATCCAACCAAACGTCATAGGTGTTTTGAACCAAGAAGATGTCGCAATTGCGGTAGCCATTCCCCAGCAGCTTGCAAGAGGTCAAGGCCATCCAGCGGTTATCGGCGGTTAGACTCGGTCCGCCTTCGTTAAAGCCCTGATTGAAGGGGGGTGCAAGAGGCGTGATTTCAATAACGCCATTTTCCGTTTGTCGACCGATGCAGAATTCTTCTTTGAGTCGTCGAATGGGCGCTGGGCCGCTTTTGCGGTCCAAAACTTCCTGCCTCCGCGTGAAGTACCATAGGCGCTCGTCGGGACTCAGTACGCCTAAGAACTCATCCGCGGAAGCATCCAAACCCTTGATTCGATAAGGGGTAAAATCAATAGGATGCTGCTTGAGCGAATCCACGACCGCCCACGCCTTGACTTGGCGCTTAGCTTCCGCTACAAAGGGAGAGCCTGCGGGAGCGGAAGCGATAAATTCAGCGAATAGCCTTTCCGCGTCTGCCTGGCGGCCTTGTCCGGCCCACAGCGCTCCAAGCTTGTAGCGCAAATCGGGACAGTAGTCGGGGCAAACCTGGTACACTTGGTGGAACAGCGAGGCCGCAGCTTCCGGACGGCCGGAAAGCAGGTTCCATTCCGCGGACAAATAGTGAAAGTGAATGCGTTGCTCGGGCGATTTACGCTCGATGGCATTGAGGTACACGCGTCCCATGTTCACGTCGGCACGATCTAAGGCTTGCTCCGCTTTGAGGACCTCGGCCGAAGGTGCGGGGGCTGCATCGCAGGAACCCAGCTCCACTTGGGCGCTCAAGGGCCCAGCCAACCAAGTCACTACGAGGAAATAGGCTGGCTTCATCCGCCCCATTGGCCTTCAGATTCGGCCACAGCCACGGCAACGGAGGCGTCGCCCGTGACGTTGATAACCGTTCGGCACATGTCCAAAATGCGGTCCACCGGGAAAATAATGGCAATCCACGCAGGATTGAGGCCCACGGCATCGAGGACCATAATCAACATAATGAGACCCGCCGACGGAATGGCGGCCGCACCAATGGAGGCCATCACCGCGGTAAACACGATGGTCATTTCCTGTGCTAAGCTCAGGTCCAATCCGTGCAATTGTGCCAAAAACAACACTGCCACCGCTTGGTAGAGGCTAGTACCGTCCATGTTGACCGTAGCGCCAATGGGAAGGGTAAACTGCGAAATTTCCTCACTCACTTTGAGGTCATCGTGCACGCAATCCATGGTCACGGGCAAGGTCGCGGCTGAAGAACTGGTGCTGAAGGCCAGTAATTGCGCCGGACGGAGGTTCTGATGGAGAAAGGAGAAGGTTTTAAGCCAGGAGTAGCCTTTTTTTCGGATCGAAAGCCAAACCAACGTCGGATACACAAGGAGGGCCATCACCAACAGCCCTCCTACTACTGTCAGCATGTAGACGCTAAAGGAAGAGAAGAGTTCGACCAAGCGGCTGGGATCGTCGCCGGCCAACTTGGTCAAGGTGCTGGCCATCAAGGCGAATACAAAGAAGGGGGCGCCAATCATGACGATTTCCACCATTTTGATAAAGATCTGGGCGCTTTGGCTCATGAAGGCACGGAGCGTCTCGGTGCCGTCTTTGGGCAGTAGGACAATGGCGATACCAAAGAAGAGGCCAAAGAAGATCACCTGCAGCATCAAAGAATTGTTGAAGGCAAGGAAGATGTTGCTGGGTACGATGTCGACCAGGAAGGCCAAGGGACCCCGGTCGGATTCCGCACGTGCCGCCGTGATTTTATCGGTCAATTCACTGTCCGAAGCCTCCACGGGAAGACCCGCGAGACGGTCCGCATAGGCCGGGTTGCTGCTCCACCACTGCCCATCGGGCGACGGCTTGTCGTTGGACTGCAGCCAGGCCTCAAAGCCCAGGCGGTTGTCCACGATTTGCGCTTCGGAGGCGTACGTCCCAGGCTGCGTGAGGTTGCCTAATGCCAAACCAATCAAAATCGCGATGAGGGTCGTCCCCACGTAGAGCCCCAGGGCTTTACCGCCGATGCGGCCCAAAGCCTTGGGATCGCCTAGCTGCCCAACTCCGTCGATGATGCTAAAGAGCACCAAGGGGATGGCAATGAGTTTCAACGCATTGATAAAGATGGTGCCAAAGGGGGCGAGCCAATTTTGGGTGAAGGTGGCTCCGTCCCAGTAGGTGCTGGCCACGGCCCATACAATGCCCAGGACCATGCCCAGGATGATTTTCGTATGCAGTTTCATATCAAGCGTTTAGTTGATGGCGTTGCGCCAGATAGAAGTCCGCGAGCACAAGCGCTGTCATGGCTTCCACAATGGGCAGGGCGCGCGGCAAAACAGCGGGATCGTGGCGCCCTGTGATTTCTAGCGTAGTGGGATCGCCCTCGCGGGTGACTGTTTGCTGGGCCTGTCGGATGGAGGCAATAGGCTTGAAGGCCACGCTAAATTCCAGGGGCATACTGTTGGAAATTCCACCCTGTATACCGCCCGAATGATTTGTCGACGTCTGCCCCACGCCCGTAAAGGAGTCATTTTGCTGGCTTCCCGTGGAGTCTGAGCCGGCAAAACCGCTGCCAAATTCCACGCCTTTGGCCGCGTTAATGCCCAGCAAGGCATAACCCAAGCGCGCATGGAGCTTGTCAAAAACGGGTTCGCCCCAGCCCGCCGGAACACCTGCTACGTGGCAGCGAATCACTCCGCCCGCGGTATCGCCAGCATCTTTAAGGGCCAGCAAAGCAGCTTCCATTTTCTCCGCCGTTTCTGGGTGCGGACAGCCGGTTGGATGTAGAAAGGCCTCGGCCACGTTAAAATGCGCCCCCTCGGGGATGCCTACCCCTGCCATGCGCTGCACAAAGGCATGAATGTGCAGGTCAGCCGGCAGAAGGGCTTGGGCCAAGGC
>JAYQOY010000002.1:0-12590 GCA_038145075.1 Schleiferiaceae bacterium
CTACCACTCGCCGGAATGGCCATGGGAAGTGTCGATCTGGCCACGCAAAGTTGGAACCGTCGGGACATTGAAATTCCGTTCTTCGTCTGGGGCCTGCTGGTAGATTTTGCAAGCTGGATGCCTGCACTCTCCCAAGTGATTGATAAATCCTACATCTCCTTTATTCGTCCCTTGGAAGTACCCAACTATCCCGAATGGCTCCGGAACCATCTAAAAATCACCTTGAATATCGAGGAGGGATTTCAACAAACAGGGCAAGTCCTGTACTATGTGCGCGTCCTTCCTTAAATAAAAAGCCCGGCGTTGCCGGGCTTTTTCACTTCTATGCGTTCAAGACTAGGGGCGAAGCACACGAATGGCCCCCTCGTGTCCATCCAAGCTGCGGAAGCTCAATACATAGAGCCCCTTGGCTTCTGGGAAGGGAATCGAATAGCTACGGTTGCGCGTCCAGGCCTCACTCCAGATCTCTTTGCCGTCCAGACTGTAAAGGCCAAGAACCAAGTTCGGGAACTGCACCTCCCCACACACCAAGGTCCAGTGATCGTCCCCCGTGTTCACTTTAAAGGGAGCTGGGTCCTTCTCATTCACCGACCACGACCAGGATCCAATCAAGGTATCGTGGGGATAGAGTCCGGAAGCCAAGCTGACGAACAAACTGTCATCTCCTAGGCCCACGCCGCCCATGCCCATTTGGTATTCAAAGGGATAAATCAAGGTGTCATTGGTCGCTTGCGCAGCGCTATAGACCACCACCCCATCCGCATCGGCGTACAAGGTATCCCCGCTGTTTTTCCAATAGACAAAATCCTTGGAGGTGATATTGCCGTAGGTCACAGTTGAGCCCGCACCCCAATTGATGTGACCCAGCTGCACTTTCAGGCGACTCACTTCGGGGTATTCGGGCTCCAAGACGAAGAGGCCCTCTTCCATGTCGGAAGCCAGAATTCGGCCACTAGGCAGATAGGGATAGGCTCCCCAGTTGCCAAAGTAGCCCCCACCCGTGAAGGGCGACGTATCGTAGTAGCCCACTAGAACCGGCAATTCCGGGAATTCCACATCCAGCGCATGTACTCCAAAAGTGTAGTAGGACGTTACCACGTGGTTGCCCGCTACGTGTGCATTGTGAGGAATGAGCGAGGTATTGGGCTGCACTTGGTGGCGCCAGAGTTCGTCCACATTGCTCAAGTCCGAAATATCGTAGCAGGTCACGTAGCCATTGGCCACCTCATCCGTGGTATAAATCGTGTTTCCATCGTCGCTCAACCAGCAATTGTGCGCAAAATTGCTCGGGGTCGCCCAACTGGTGACCATCTGGGGATTCGATTTCAAGGTGACATTTACCACCACCATTCCTGAATACAGGGCCGCCCCGTACAAAGTATCGTTGCGAGCCACCCCGTCGTGGAAGTAATGTCCGTCGTAAAGGCCCACCGTTACCGGGTTCCATGGATCCGTGGCCACATCGATCAGAATGGCACCTCCTGCCCCAACATTGCTGCCAAAAGCATAGAGAATGCCGTTTTCATCGACAAAGATGTTGTGTGCGCGGGCCAACGTGTCCACTTGGCCATTGGCACGGGGAACGGGGAGCTTCAGGAATTTCCAGCGGTTTTGCGCCAAGCTGTCCATGTCGATGATGAGCAGGCCGTTGTAGGGTGGATTGGCGCCTGAGGGAACGTCGTGTACGACGTAAGCATAGTGGTCCCAGGTTTTAATGTCCCGCCATAGGCTGTTGGTGCCCGGCACCCAGAGGGCATTGCTCGGGCTAGACGGCGTGGTGACATCGACCACCAGGGTCCCTTTGCGGTTGCCAATGATGGCATATTCGGTTCCAGATGCACTATCCGTATAGCCCCAAATGTCTGCACAGTCGGGATCCGCACCCGAAATTCCCCACTGACTCACCGGATAGTGAAGCAGGGTGCGCATGTTCAAACTGTCATTGCTGGGCTGTGCCAGTGCCGCGAATCCACCCAGCAAGGCAAGAGCCAAAAGAGCCTTTTTCATACTTAGAATTTTAAGGTGAACTGCCCGTCTTCCTCTTGATCCAAATCGTCTTCTTCGGGCGCTTCGGAGACTGCCAGGGGTTCACTCGCTGTCAAATCTACCACCTCTAGGGTGATGCTCGGTTTTTCTGGAGCCGACTTTTCTTCCGCTGAAGGCGCGGCGGGCGCTGATTCAGGGGCGGAGCTTGCTACAGGCATTGAGGGTGCTTCGTCCGTCCTTCCGGGTTCAGACCAGTCTGCAGCTTCTTCCGATACGCCGGCTACCTCCATGACTGCAACGAGGGCTTCCTCATTCTCTTCGCGGAGCACGTTGATTCCCTTGACGGGCCAAGTCGCAAGCTGGTTGCCCGCTGCTTTCCAGCCTTTCACGGCAATGAAGTCCTGAAGATTCACCGTTTCAGGGTCCTTGTCCTTGCCTTTCACCTTTTTAAAGGACACTTCAATATCCACCTGGTCGGCAGCACTTATTACATGCACTTCCGATTGGGTATGGTCCGAAATCAAATAGTCCCATTGATCGTTTTTGGGCTCCAACACACAGCGCTTGACCATGTGCTTGTCCTTTTCTCCGTCGTAGTACACGATGGCATAGGGCTTTTCTGCTTCCCATTTGGCCAGGAAGAAGGGTGCCTCTTCAAAATGCGTAGCCAATTCTGGGATGAAGATGCGGTACCGGCCTTTGGCATCTAGCTGCAGCAATCGGTCCTCCCCGCGGAATGCGCCGAGCAACCGGCCACGCTCCTGGTCGTTGATCTTTAGCACCGCGTCATCAAACCACAGCTTGCGGGCCGCCAAGGTGGAAACCCCTTCCGACTTCAGCTCAATGCGCTTAACGGAATTCTTCGATACCGTGTTTCCCCGAGCGCTTCGGGAACGCACGGCGAGCTCGGCAAAGTCCAAGTCCCACTTCAACTTCTTGATTTTCGCAGCCGCGCGCAGGTGAACAGTTACCGTTTCTGCTTCGCCATTGGGGTTCACGGACAGGTACAGAATTTCCGAACCCTTCGTGCCCTGCGTTAAATCGTATTCCTTGTCTCGGGTCACACCGGTCATGGCAAAGCGCTTCACAAAACTGGGGCCTTTGGAACCGTCGCGGTAGATGAGGTTGTAGACCGTTCGATCATCCCCTTTCTGGTAGACGCCGAGGTACAGAATATCCTTGCCGACAAACTTTTTGGCGTCCACTTTGGTCACCATCAACGTGCCGTTTTGACGAATCACGAGGATGTCATCGAGGTCCGAACAATCGCACACGTACTCGTCGCGCTTTAAGCCCGTGCCCATGAAGCCTTCTTCGCGGTTCACGTAGAGCTTGGCATTGGCAATGGCCACTTTCGCGGCTACAACAGTGTCAAAGCTCCGAATTTCCGTTTTGCGCTCGCGGCCCGCGCTGTACTTCTTTTTCAGGTTCTTGAAGTAGTCCACGGCGTAGTCCACTAAGTTGTCTAGGTGCTGCTTCACTTCTGCGATGCGCCCTTCGAGTGCGGCTAACTGATCGTCCGCCTTGTCGCTGTCAAATTTGGAAATGCGCTTGATTTTGATTTCGGTTAACCGGACCAAATCGTCTTCCGTCACTTCGCGCAGCAAATGACCGACATGGGGCTTTAAACCTTCCCAAATGTTTTCCAACACTTGTTCCCACGTCTCCGCCTCTTCGATGTCGCGGTAAATCTTGTTCTCGATGAAGATCTTTTCCAAGCTGGCAAAATGCCACTGCTCTTGCAGCTCGTTGAGCTGAATGCTGAGTTCGGCCCGCAGCAAGTCCAACGTATGCTCCGTGGAACGCTTGAGAAGGTTCGACACCCCGGTAAACAGCGGCTTGTCGTCCTCAATCACACAGCACAGAGGCGAAATCGATACCTCGCAGGCCGTGAAAGCGTAAAGAGCGTCCACCGTTTGGTCGGGTGAAATACCGGGGACCAAATGCAGCACAATCTCCACGTGTTCGGCGGTATTGTCCTCGATCTTCTTGATCTTGATCTTGCCCTTGTCATTGGCCTTAATGATGGAGTCAATGACACTGGTGGTAGTCGTTCCAAACGGAATCTCCGTAATGACCAGCGTCTTTTTGTCGTCTACGGCAATCTTGGCGCGGCATCGGACACGACCACCTCGTTCGCCGTCGTTGTACTGCGAGAAATCTGCAATGCCCCCCGTCGGAAAATCGGGGTAGATCTCGACCCTGCGGCCGCGGAGGTGCGCAATCGAGGCATCGATGAGCTCAATAAAATTGTGCGGAAGCACCTTGGTCGAAAGACCCACCGCAATACCCTCCACGCCTTGGGCCAGGAGAAGGGGAAACTTCACGGGAAGCGTCACAGGCTCCTTGGCCCGGCCGTCGTAACTGGCTTGCCATTCGGTGATTTTCGCATTGAAGGACACCTCCAAGGCAAACTTGCTCAAACGCGCTTCGATGTAACGGGGTGCTGCGGCTGAATCACCCGTGTAAATATTGCCCCAGTTGCCCTGCGTATCGATGAGCAGGTCTTTTTGGCCTAACTGCACCAGGGCATCGCCGATGGAGGCGTCGCCGTGCGGGTGGTACTTCATCGTTTGGCCAATCACGTTGGCCACCTTGTGGAAGCGGCCATCGTCCATTTCCTTCAGGGCATGCATCAAACGGCGCTGAACGGGCTTCAAGCCGTCTTGCAAGGCCGGTACGGCACGCTCAAGGATGACGTAGGAGGCGTAATCGAGGAAGTACTCGCGGTACATGCCTCGGACGCGCGACTCCTGCGGACGCTCCTCCTCCTGGGCGAGAACTTCCTCCTGCTCAGGCTGAAGGATTTCTTCGGGGTCCTGTGGATTCAGCTCATCCATGGTCAATCAAGTCTTTTTCCACCTTGAGGTGGTCAATGATGAATTCTTGGCGCTCGGGCGTGTTCTTGCCCATGTAGTACTCGAGGAGGGCATCGATTTGCTCTTTGCCCAGCATTACGGGCTCCAAGCGTATGTTTTCGCCAATGAAGAGCTTGAACTCGCCGGGAGAAATTTCGCCCAGACCCTTGAATCGCGTGATTTCGGGCTTGGCGCCCAACTCAGACATGGCGCTCTGCTTCTCGCTCTCGTCGTAGCAGTAGATGGTCTTCTGCTTGTTGCGGACGCGGAAGAGCGGCGTTTGGAGAATGTAGAGGTGGCCTTCGCGCACCAGCTCCGGGAAGAACTGGAGGAAGAAGGTGATCAGGAGCAAGCGAATGTGCATGCCGTCTACGTCGGCATCTGTCGCAATGACCACGTTGTTGTAGCGGAGTTCTTCCAGGCCGTCTTCAATGTTAAGCGCGGCTTGGAGGAGGTTGAATTCCTCGTTTTCGTAGACCACTTTTTTGGTCAGGCCGTAGCAGTTCAAAGGCTTGCCCTTCAAGCTGAAAACGGCTTGGGTTTGTACGTCGCGCGAGGCCGTGATGGAGCCCGATGCGGAATCGCCCTCCGTGATGAAGAGCGTGGTCTCCAAGCGGCGTTCGTGCTTGATATCGTTGTAGTGCACCTTACAATCCCGCAGCTTGCGGTTGTGCAAGTTGGCCTTTTTGGCGCGTTCGCGGGCGAGCTTTTGAATGCCGGACAGTTCCTTGCGCTCGCGCTCGGCGCGTAGAATTTTGCGTTGGATGGCGTCGGCGACCTCGGGATTTCGGTGCAAGAAGTTGTCCAGCTCCGTCTGGAGGAAGTTGCCGATGAAGGTTCGGACCGTAGGACCCTCCGGGCCCATATCGTTGCTGCCCAACTTGGTCTTTGTCTGCGACTCAAAAACAGGCTCAATCACCTTGACGGAAATGGCGCCAATGACGCTCTGTCGAATGTCCGCGGCATCGTACTGCTTCCCGAAGTACTGGCGAATGGTGGCGACCAAGGCTTCGCGGAAGGCGCTCTGGTGGGTGCCCCCCTGCGTAGTGTGCTGGCCGTTGACAAAACTGTAGTACTGTTCGCTCTGGGAGCGGTCCGCATGGGTCAAGGCCACTTCAATGTCCTCGCCGCGCAGGTGCACAATCTCGTGCATCACCTCGCCCGACAGGTTGTTGGCCAGCAGGTCCTTCAAACCGTTTTCTGAGAAGTACTTCTCCCCGTTCAGCGCAATGGTGAGCCCCGGGTTGAGGTATACGTAATTCCAGACGAGGCGCTCGAGGTACTCCATCTGGAAGCGGTAGTTCACGAAGATGCTGGGATCGGGTGTGAAGACTACCTTGGTACCGCGTCGGCCCGAACTTTCTTCGATGCCCGACTCCTGACTCAGTACGCCACGCTCAAACTGCGCCGACTTGGTTTGCCCATCGCGGAAGGCTTGTACGGAAAAGGCCGATGACAAGGCATTGACGGCCTTGGTACCAACCCCGTTCAAACCCACGGACTTTTTAAATGCTTTGGAATCGTACTTGGCGCCCGTATTCATCTTGGACACCACGTCCACCACCTTGCCCAAGGGAATGCCTCGGCCGTAGTCGCGAACCGTCACAACGCCTTCCTTGACGTCAATTTCAATGTGCTTGCCGCCGCCCATGACAAACTCGTCAATCGAGTTGTCGACGACTTCCTTCACAAGAATGTAAATGCCGTCATCGGCGGAGGATCCGTCCCCCAGTTTTCCAATGTACATGCCCGGGCGGAGGCGGATGTGCTCCTGCCACTCAAGGCTCCGGATATTGTCTTCAGTATATTGGGTCGTTTCAGCCATGGGGAATGTGCGAATCTACACAGCATTTCCCGTTTTTGACCGCTCAAAACCCGCCTTTTAATCCACTCTGGCGAGAAGTTTTTAACAATTCCAGCCCAGCACTGGCGCGGTTTTACACATTGAAGCGGAAGTGCATGACGTCCCCGTCTTTGACGCGGTACTCCTTGCCTTCCACCCGCATCTTGCCGGCCTCTTTCACGGCTGCTTCCGACTTGTAGGTGATATAGTCTTGATATGCAATGACTTCGGCCCGAATAAAGCCCTTCTCAAAATCGCTGTGAATCACGCCTGCCGCCTGCGGAGCCGTAAACCCTTGGCCGATGGTCCACGCGCGCACTTCCTTCACTCCTGCCGTAAAGTAGGTCTGGAGCTTCAGCAAGCTGTATGCTTCGCGAATTACGCGGTTCACGCCGGGCTCTTGCAAGCCGAGATCGTCGAGGAACATCTGGCGCTCTTCATAGGTCTCCAACTCGATGATGTCGGATTCTGTGGCCACAGCCAGATGCAGCACCCCTGCGCCTTCCTTCGCGGCCATTTCGACCACCTGGCGCACGTAGTCGTTGCCGTCCTTTGCCGCCGTCTCATCCACGTTGCACACGTAGAGCACGGGCTTGTCGGTCAAAAGCTGGTAATCTTCAATCCATTCGGCCTCTTCTTCACTGCGCTCAAAGCCACGCACCGAAAGGCCTTGTTCCAAGTGCTTCTTCAAGCGATCCGCCATTTCCACTTCACGTACCGCTTCTTTGGCGCCGGTCTTCGCTGCCTTGCGCACTTTGTCGATGCGCTTTTCCAAAGATTCGAGGTCCTTGAGCTGCAATTCAAAATCAATGGTTTCCTTGTCGCGCAAGGGATTGATGCTGCCGTCTACGTGCACAATGTTGGGGTTGTCAAAGCAACGCAGCACATGCAAAATAGCGTGGCATTCGCGGATGTTGCCGAGGAACATATTGCCCAAACCCTCGCCCTTACTTGCGCCCTTCACCAAGCCGGCAATGTCTACGATTTCCACCGTGGCGGGAACCACCCGTTCGGGGTTGACAATCTCCTCCAAGGCCTCTAAACGGGTATCGGGAACGTTTACGGTACCGATGTTGGGCTCAATCGTACAAAACGGGAAATTGGCCGCTTGGGCTTTGGCGTTGCTCAAACAATTAAAAAGGGTGGATTTGCCTACGTTGGGCAGACCGACAATGCCGCACTTCATTTTTCAGGAATTTGGGGCAAAGGTACTCCCGGAAAGACCTTACTTTTGTCCTATCGACAAACCCAAATGCCCCCACCCATGACCCCCCAGCTCCACGACTTTCCCTCACAAGTCCGCCGCGACATCTTACGCATGGTCCACGCGGTTCAATCAGGTCACCCTGGAGGCTCCATGGGCTGCACAGAATTCTTTGTCGCCCTCTACTTTGACATTCTCCGCCACAGCCCCGCTCCTTTTAACATGGACGGCCAAGGCGAGGACCTCTTCTTCCTCTCGAACGGCCACATCAGCCCCGTGTTTTACTCGGTTTTGGCACGTAGTGGCTACTTCTCTGTGGACGAGCTGATTACATTCCGAAAGCTCGACTCTCGCCTCCAAGGCCACCCCACGACGCACGAAGGCCTCCCCGGTGTGCGCATCGCCTCGGGCTCCTTGGGTCAAGGCCTGAGCGTGGCTGTTGGCGCCGCCCAAGCCAAGAAACTGGCCGGTGACGACCGCCTCGTCTTCACCTTGCACGGCGACGGCGAATTGCAAGAAGGACAAATTTGGGAGGCAGCCCTCTATGCAGGCGCCAAAAACGTCGACAACCTCATCAGCACCATCGACGCCAACGGACAGCAGATAGACGGCTCTACAGACGAAGTCATGCCCATGGGCGATATCGGAAGCAAATTCGCCGCATTTGGCTGGGACGTCATGCACATCCAACAGGGCAACGATTTGGACGCTGTTCGCAGCGGTCTTCGCGCAGCCATCGCCAAGACGGGCAAAGGCAAGCCTGTTTGCGTCGTTATGCACACCTCCATGGGCCACGGCGTGGACTTTATGGCGGGCACCCACAAGTGGCACGGCATTGCACCTAGCGACGAACAGCTGGAAGCAGCCCTCGCTCAGTTGCCCGAAACCCTCGGAGACTACCCCGCCTAATGCGCACCTGGAAACTCGCCCTTTGGGCCCTGCTCTTCCCACTCGGGGCGGCAGCACAAGTGGACGTCAACGCGTCTGAAGTTTCCACGACCCGCATACTTTTTGTCCTAGACGCCTCCAACTCCATGTACGGACGCTGGGAAGGCGGCACCAAAATGGAGGTGGCCCAGCGCCTTATGGGCAGCATGTTAGACAGTTTGGCTCAAGTGCCCAACCCCCAATTCCAATTGGCCCTTCGCGTCTACGGCCACCAAAAGCCCGTCCCCCCGCAAGACTGCAACGACACCAAATTGGAGGTTGGCTTTGCCTACAACAACTTGGGCCGCATCAAGCAAGTCCTCCGAGGACTTCGCCCCATGGGCACAACCCCCATTGCGCGTTCCATTCTTCGGGCGGATAACGATTTCCCAAAAGACTGTCCCACAGGCCACTGCCGCGACATCATCCTATTGATTACCGACGGCGTGGAAGCATGCGACGAAGATCCCTGCGAAGCTTCCGCCATCCTTCAAAAGAAAGGCCGAGTGCTGAAGCCCTTTGTCATTGGAGTGGGTTTGGACCAAGACCTCATCAAGACCTTTGACTGTGTCGGCACGTACTACGATGCCAGCGACGAACAAACCTTCAAGAAGGCCTTGGGCGTTATAGTAACCCAAGCCTTGGACAACACCACGGGCCAAATCAATTTGGTCGACCACCGCAACCAAAATTCGGGTACAAACCTGCCCATCGTCCTGCGAAATGCCACAAGCCACCTCGTGGACCGCAGCATCATCCACACCCTGAATTACAACAACCAGCCGGACACCCTACTTGTCGATCCCATCGTCACCTACGAAGGCACGGTCTACAGCATACCGCCACGCCCCATCAACCCCACAGTCATGCATGCGGGAACGCACAACCACATGGCCGCAGACGTGGTTCAGGGCGGTCTCAAGTTGACCATGCCCGGGCTCAAACTCTCGCAAACTCCTCCCGTAGCCGTGGTTCGCGATGCCGACCACCCCGAGGACATTCTCCACGTTCAGAACTTCAACACCACGGTGACCTACATTGTGGATACCTACGATTTGGACATTTTGACGTTGCCGCGCATTCGGCAGCGCATCACCTTGAAGCCGGGCACGACGCAGGAAATCACCATTCCTCCCGCAGGTGAGGTTACGGTGCAGCTCAAGTCGGCTGGCTTTGGCGCCATCTTCGCCATCGAAGGGAATGACTGGATTTGGGTCACCAACTTGGACGAATTCCAAACTCGCCAGCAATTTTCCCTCCAGCCTGGCACCTACAAAGTGATTTACCGCCCCCGGACGGCGCAACAAACGACCTATTCAAAAACCAACACCTTCACCGTGGCGCCCGGGTCTTCCACCCTGGTGCGCATTCCTTAATTTTTACCCATGCACTCGTACACAGACTCAGGAAGTAAAGACACGCGCTCCGGCTTTGGCGCAGGTCTATTGGAACTCGGACGCAGCAACCCCGACGTCGTAGCCCTTTGCGCAGACCTCACGGGCTCGCTCAAAATGGACGCTTTTGCCGCCGAATTCCCCGAACGCTTCTTCCAAACCGGCATCGCCGAAGCCCACATGATTGGCATGGCCGCTGGTCTGACGATTGGCGGAAAGATCCCCTTCACGGGCACCTTCGCCAACTTCTCCACGGGCCGCGTGTACGACCAAATCCGCCAGAGCGTGGCCTACTCGGGCAAGAACGTAAAAATTTGCGCCTCTCACGCCGGCTTGACCTTGGGCGAAGACGGTGCGACCCACCAAATTTTGGAAGACATCGGCTTGATGAAAATGCTCCCGGGCATGACGGTCATCTCCCCCTGTGACTTTAACCAAACCAAAGCCGCTACCATCGCCATTGCTGCGCACGACGGCCCCGTCTACCTGCGCTTTGGCCGCCCCAAGGTGCCCAACTTCACTCCAGCTGACCGTCCCTTCGTCATTGGCAAGGCAGACGTTCTGACCGAAGGTTCCGACGTCACCATCTGCGCCAATGGCCACTTGGTTTGGGAAGCCTTGGAAGCTGCAAACGCCTTGGAAGCCAAAGGCATCAAAGCCGAAGTCATCAACTTCGCCACCATCAAGCCCTTGGACGTCGACACCTTGTTGACCTCTGTGGGCAAAACAGGCCGAGTCGTCACTGCGGAAGAGCACCAGCGCCACGGTGGTTTGGGCGATTCTATTGCCCAGGCCCTGGCGATGCACCGCCCCACCCCCATGGAAATGGTGGCGGTGAACGACTCCTTTGGGGAGAGCGGCACACCCGCCCAGCTCCTGACCAAGTACGGCTTGGATGCTGCCAATATCGTGGCAGCCGCGGAGCGTGTACTTCAGCGTTAAACCCCTAGTCGCTTTTGGCGTCCAAACAGCATGCCGCTGAAGGACGAAGCCCCTATCCACAAAGCCTGGTCGTTGGGAAACTACGACCAGGCTTTTACATGCTTGATCCAAGCCTACGCTTCGGACTTCTACCGAACCGCCGTGCGCATCGTCCTCGACCACGAAGCGGCTCAGGATGTCCTACAAGAAGCCTCCATTAAACTCTGGAAAGCCCTCCCCCAGTTTAAAGGGCAGAGCCGCTTTAGCACCTGGGCCACACGCGTCGTGATCAACGAATCCCTGAGCCACTTGCGCCGGCAAAAAAACCATCTCGGCTTAGATGCCATCGCCGTGGCCGCCCCGTCTTCGCCCTACTTTGAGAGCGACGCCTTGCTCGAGGCCTTGCACGATGCGGTCAACCGCCTACCCGAAAAGCAACGCCTCACCTTCCAGCTCCGCTACTTCGACGAAAAACCCTTCGCCGAAATCGCCGACCTCCTCGGAACCTCCGTCGGTGGCCTCAAAGCCAACTACCACCACGCAACGGAAAAGGTCAAAAAACATATTCTCGCATTAAACCCCAGCTACGCAGACACATCCAATGACTAAGATGAAGGACGGAATTCACATCCCCAAAGACGGACACCAAGCCCTGGTCCAGCAGATGCTCCGCGCTGCTGAACCCCGCCCCGCGCGGTCGCTCACGCGCCGCTTGTGGCCCTACGGCGCGGTCGCTGCCGCCGCCTCCCTCGCCCTCGTGGCCCTGCTCCGCCCCGCAGCGGAAACCCCTCTAGTCACCGAGGACCTCGCCTGGGAGGCCCTGGAGCACGGCACTCTAAACCTCACCAACGAGGAAGTGACTTCCCTCCTCAACGACGACGAATTTGAAACCTTACTCGCTGATTTAACCCAAGACTGATGAAAACACGTATCTCCCTTTTCATGGGCCTCCTCTTCCTTGCCGCCACGGCCTGGGGCCAGCCCACCGATGAGCGCCGCGACCGCCTGGAAGCCGCCAAAGTCGCCTTTATCACTAAAGAAGTCGGCTTGACCTCTGAAGAAGCTAAAGTCTTCTGGCCCATTCAAAATGCCATGGAAGCCGAGCTTCGCGCCGTGGACAAGGACCCCCTACGCGACCTCAAGGAGGCCAAACGCGATCCCAAATCCCTCAGCGATGCCGACGCCCTCAAACTCCTGAAAGAGTTGGAGCTTATGGCGGAAAAGCGCGAGGCCATTCGCAAGAAGTACCAGAAGAAGTTTTTGGAGGTCCTGCCCGCGCACAAAGTGGTGGCCTACATGCTAGCTGAGCGCGAATTTCAACGCCGCTTGCGGGAAAAATTGGAAGAACGACGTCCCGGTGGTCCGGGTGGACCTGGTGCTTCGAGAGGACCTGGAGGGCATCCCGGTGGCCGTCCCGGCGGTCGCCCAGGTGGCCCGGGAGGCCCACCCCCCTTGTT
>JAYQOY010000002.1:13341-33799 GCA_038145075.1 Schleiferiaceae bacterium
GGCCACCTCTTCGCCCACCAGGGGACGGGCATCACCCCCGACATCCTGTGCCTGGGCAAAGCCTTAGGAGGCGGCATGCCGCTAGGCGCTTTCATCGCGTCCCATGCACGCATGCAGCATTTGGCCAAGAATCCCATGCTGGGCCACCTCACCACCTTTGGCGGCCATCCCGTAAGCTGTGCAGCGGGGCTTGCCGCCTTTACCGTTCTCCAAAACAGCGGGTGGATACAGGCCGTGGCCCAAAAAGAAGCCTACCTCCGAGCGGCGCTAGGCCCTCTATCTACCACCGGTGAGCTGTCCGGCCGTGGGCTCTTGCTCGCACTGCCCCTCGAGAGCTTTGACCGGGTGCTTTCTACCCAAAAAGACCTTATCTCCGCCGGTTTGTTGACCGACTGGTTCCTTTTTGAGCAAAAGGCCCTTCGCTTGGCCCCGCCTTTGAGCATTTCGATGCAAGAACTGGAACAGGCTGTTACCTTTATCCAAAACGCACTGCACCCATGAGACCCTCTTCCAACAAGCAAAAACTCGTCAAAGGCCTTACTTTCCTGGCCTTCGCCTTCCCCTTTCTCTTTGTGGGTCCCGCCTTCTACTATTGGATTGGTGCTCCCGCTCTCCAGCAAGGAAAATGGGGATGGACGGCCTTTATAGTGCTAATGATGTTTGGCGCGGTGGGCTTGGTGGTCCGAGGCCTCGTCCTCATTCTGGACGGCTTCTTTGACCATAAGTAAGACCGCCAAAATGCCGCGGCACGCTGGCCCCCTGAACACATAAAAAAAGCCGCCCATTTGGGCGGCTTTCTTTTTTAGGCTTGGCCGGTTGGACCTCCAAACTGAATGGGGATCTGCGGCTGTTCCGATTCCGAAATGGTCCCGTGCGTGGCTTCGTAGCGCTGCACGTTTTCTTCCATGGCCTTGATCAAACGCTTTGCGTGTTGGGGCGTCAAAATGACGCGTGCCTTCACGCGGGCTTTGGGCACTCCGGGCATCATCTGGATGAAATCCAAGACAAACTCGGAAGGCGAATGGTTGATGACCGCCAAATTGCTGTAGATGCCGTCCGCCATTTCGGGCGTCAGCTCAATCTGCATTTGGTTTTCGTTCTCGGTACTCATCTTATTCAGCAGGTTCGAGATCTACCGTCTGCTTGGACATCATTTGCTCGTACTCGTCCTTGCTGCCTACTACAGAGGTGTAGTAGCGCTTGAGGCCGGTACCCGCAGGGATGCGGTGACCAACGATAACGTTCTCTTTCAGGCCGTCCAAGGTATCCACCTTCGCAGCGATGGCTGCTTCGTTCAATACTTTGGTCGTCTCCTGGAAGGACGCTGCAGAAACCCAAGACTTGGTCTGCAAAGACGCACGGGTGATGCCCTGAAGAACGAGGCGAGCCGTTGCAGGCTGTGCATCGCGGGCTTCCACCAAGGCTTTGTCCAAACGCTTCAACAGAGAGTTCTCATCGCGGAGGCGGCGAGCGGTAATCATCATACCGGGCTTCAGGCTTTCGCTATCGCCGGCTTCAACGACTACCTTCTTGTCGAAGATGCTGTCATTTTCGAGGATGAAGTCCGTTGTGTGCTCCAAGTGGCCCTCCAAGAACGACGTATCGCCGCCGTCTACGATTTCCACTTTGCGCATCATCTGTCGAACGATCACCTCGAAATGCTTGTCATTGATCTTCACACCCTGAAGTCGATATACTTCTTGAATTTCGTTCACCAAGTATTCCTGAACGGCCGTGGGACCTTGAATCGCCAAGATATCCGCAGGGGTAATAGCACCGTCGCTCAAAGGTGCGCCAGCGCGTACAAAGTCGTTCTCCTGAACCAGGATTTGCTTGGCCAAGTTGATCAAGTACTTGCGCTGCTCGCCCGTGCGGCTTTCAATGATAATCTCACGGTTACCACGCTTGATCTTGCCGTAGGATACCGTACCGTCGATTTCCGCAACCACCGCAGGGTTTGAAGGGTTACGTGCTTCGAACAATTCCGTCACACGGGGAAGACCACCAGTGATGTCACCCGCCTTAGCACCTTTACGAGGGATCTTGACCAAAACCTTACCGGCCTTGATTTCTTCTCCTTCGTCCACCATGAGGTGAGCGCCAACAGGAAGGGTATAATGCTTGATTTCGTTGCCTTTCTTGTCCACCACTTGAAGCATGGGAACCAGCTTCTTGTTGCGGCTCTCAGAAATAACCTTGTCTTGGAAACCGGTCTGTTCGTCGATTTCCACCTTGTAGGTCACCCCTTGAACGATGTCTTGGTAGGCAATTTTACCTGCGTGCTCAGAGATGATAACAGCGTTGTAGGGATCCCACGTACAGATGACGTCGCCCTTCTTCACTTTAGCACCGGTCTTGAGCATCAAGGTTGAACCGTAAGGAATGTTGCCCGTCATGACTGCGATACCGGTCTTGGCATCTACGATGCGCATTTCGCCGGTACGGCCAATAACGATTTCCGCATCTTCGCCTTCTGCAGTTACGCTGGCAACGGTACGTACTTCTTCAAATTCCAAAACGCCGTCAAACTTGGCCGTCAAGCTGCTGATCTCAGAGACGTTACCCGCCGTACCACCTACGTGGAACGTACGGAGCGTCAACTGCGTACCAGGTTCACCGATGGACTGGGCGGCGATAACACCAACCGCTTCACCAGTTTGTACGCCCTTGGCCGTAGCCAAGTTGCGTCCGTAACACTTGGCACAGATACCGCGCTTGCTCTCACAGGTCAAAGGTGAACGAACTTCCACCATTTCGATGGGGCTCACTTCGATCTTGTCAGCAATCAAGTCAGAGATCATTTCGCCCGCTTGAACGTAGGTCTCACCCGTCAAAGGATCGATCACGTTAGCCAACGATACGCGGCCAGCGATGCGCTCCTTCAAGGTTTCAACAACTTCTTCGTTCTTGCGCAAAGCCTGGATTTCCAAACCGCGAAGCGTTCCACAGTCGTCCTCGTTCACGATGACGTCTTGAGCCACGTCGTGGAGACGACGGGTCAAGTAACCCGCGTCAGCCGTCTTCAAGGCCGTATCCGCAAGACCCTTACGGGCACCGTGCGTAGAAATGAAGTACTCCAAGATGGACAGACCCTCCTTAAAGTTGGAGATAATCGGGTTTTCGATAATCTCACCGCCTGATGAGCCAGACTTCTGGGGCTTAGCCATCAAACCACGCATACCGGAGAGCTGACGAATCTGCTCTTTAGAACCACGGGCTCCAGAATCCAACATCATGTAGATGGGGTTGAAACCTTGGCGGTCGCTGATCAATTGGCTCATGGCCGCTTGCGTCAACCGTGCGTTGGCATTGGTCCAAACGTCAATCACCTGGTTGTAACGCTCGTTGTTGGTGATCAGACCCATGTTGTAGTTCATGAGAATGGATTCCACCTCGCTGTTGGCGTCGGAGATTAAGTTGGTTTTGATTTCGGGTACCTGAATGTCGCCCAACGAGAAGGAAAGACCTCCGCGGAATGCGTTAGAGTAGCCCAAATCCTTCATGTCGTCCAAGAACTTGGCGGTGCGAGGAACATCCGTACGCGTCAAAATGCGTGCGATGATGTCGCGCAAGGCCTTCTTAGTCAACAATTCATTGATAAAGCCAACCTCCTTGGGAACGACTTGGTTGAAGAGAACGCGGCCCACAGAGGTCTCGATCACTTTGTACTCCAATTCGCCGTTGGCGCCGTCTACCAGGGTGCGAACCTTGACGTAGGCATTGAGGTCTACACGCTTTTCGTTGTAGGCGATGTTCACTTCCTCCGCAGAGTAGAAGGTCATGCCTTCGCCCTTCACGGGATCGCCGGGAAGGTTGCGCTTCGCCTTGGTCATGTAGTACAGACCCAAGACCATGTCCTGAGAAGGTACCGTGATAGGCGAACCGTTCGCGGGGTTCAAGATGTTGTGCGAGGCCAGCATCAAGATCTGTGCTTCCAAGATGGCGGCAGGGCCCAAGGGCAAGTGCACCGCCATTTGGTCACCGTCAAAGTCTGCGTTGAAGGCCGTACAGGTCAAGGGGTGCAGCTGGATAGCCTTTCCCTCAATCATCTTAGGCTGGAAGGCTTGGATACCCAAGCGGTGCAGCGTCGGAGCACGGTTCAGAAGAACGGGGTGGCCCTTCATCACGTTTTCCAAGATGTCCCATACAACGGCTTCGCGCTTGTCGATGATCTTCTTTGCAGACTTCACCGTTTTCACGATTCCGCGCTCGATCAACTTGCGAACGATAAAGGGCTTGTACAGCTCAGCGGCCATATCCTTGGGTAGACCACATTCGTGGAGCTTCAAATCAGGACCAATAACGATGACCGAACGTGCCGAATAGTCTACACGCTTACCCAACAGGTTCTGACGGAAGCGGCCTTGCTTGCCTTTCAAGCTGTCGCTCAAAGACTTCAAAGGACGGTTGCTCTCCGTCTTCACGGCACTGGCCTTGCGGGTGTTGTCAAACAAGCTATCTACAGACTCTTGCAACATGCGCTTTTCGTTGCGCAGGATGACCTCGGGGGCCTTGATCTCCAACAAACGCTTCAAACGGTTGTTGCGGATGATCACACGGCGGTAGAGATCGTTCAAGTCAGACGTAGCGAAGCGGCCACCGTCCAAGGGCACCAAGGGGCGCAATTCGGGCGGGATGACGGGAACTACCTTGATGACCATCCACTCGGGCTTGTTCTCCAAGCGAGCGTTGGCGTCGCGCATAGCCTCCACCACTTGCAAACGCTTGAGGGCTTCCTGCTTGCGCTGCTGAGAGGTTTCGCGGCTTGCACGGTCGCGCAGGTCGTAGGACATGGCGTCCAAGTCCAAACGCTGCAACAACATCAACAACGCTTCAGCGCCCATTTTGGCGATGAACTTGTTGGGGTCGTTGTCGTCCAAGTACTGGTTTTCCATGGGCAAGCGGTCCAAGGCGTCGAGGTACTCCTCTTCGGTCAAGAACTGCATGTGCTCAAAGGCATTGCCTTCGTTGTCTACGGCCTCACCCGTCTGAATGACGATGTAACGCTCGTAGTAAATGATCATGTCCAACTTCTTCGTGGGGATGCCCAAGAGGTAACCCAACTTATTGGGCAATGAGCGGAAGTACCAGATGTGGGCCACGGGCACGACCAAGCTGATGTGGCCGATGCGCTCGCGACGCACTTTCTTTTCGGTGACTTCTACCCCACAACGGTCACACACGATGCCCTTGTAACGGATACGCTTGTACTTGCCACAGGCACATTCGAAGTCCTTTACAGGACCGAAGATGCGCTCGCAGAACAATCCGTCGCGTTCGGGCTTGTGAGTGCGGTAGTTGATCGTTTCGGGCTTCAACACTTCACCGCTAGAGCGCTCCAGAAGGAATTCGGGAGACGCCAAGCCGATCGTGATCGAGTCAAAGCTGCCGGAGGTTTGCTGTTCAATTTTACGCATGGTATTCAAAATGAGGTTGCCGATGAACGGATTAGTCTAAGGATACTTTCAAGCCGAGGCCTTGCAACTCATGGAGCAAGACATTGAAGGATTCGGGAATACCAGGTTCTGGCATTCGGTCGCCCTTCACAATGGCTTCGTACGTCTTCGCACGTCCAACGACGTCGTCCGACTTCACCGTCAAGATTTCGCGCAGGATGTTGGATGCACCGAATGCTTCCAAAGCCCACACTTCCATCTCACCGAAACGCTGTCCACCGAACTGTGCCTTACCACCCAACGGCTGCTGCGTGATGAGCGAGTACGGTCCAATAGAACGCGCGTGCATCTTATCGTCCACCATGTGGCCGAGTTTCAACATGTAAATCACCCCTACGGTCGCCTTCTGATCGAATGGCGCACCGGTGCCACCGTCGTACAACTGGGTATGTCCAAACATGGGGATACCGGCTGCTTCCGTGTGCTGGGTGATTTCATCCAAGGTCGCACCATCAAAAATGGGGGTCGCGAATTTCTGACCGGTCTTCAATCCCGCCCAACCGAGTACGGTTTCGTAGATCTGACCGATGTTCATACGCGAGGGTACGCCCAAGGGGTTCAAGACGATGTCCACAGGGGTTCCGTCCTCCAAGAATGGCATGTCTTCCTGACGTACAATCTTGGCAACGATACCCTTGTTACCGTGGCGACCTGCCATCTTATCACCCACCTTCAGCTTGCGCTTCTTAGCGATGATAACCTTAGCCATTTTCACGATACCTGCGGGGAGCTCATCGCCCACGCTGATGGTGAACTTGCGGCGGCGGTATACACCAGCCACGTCGCTCACTTTGATCTTGTAGTTGTGCAACAAGGTGTCGATGAGCTTGTTCTTCTCATCGTCCGTGGTCCAAGTACCACCGGTCAAGTGCGTGTAGTCCTCAACGGCATTCAACACTTTCAAGGTGAACTTGGTGCCTTTTGGAATGACCTCCTCGTTCAAGTCGTTGGTCACACCTTGTGCGGTTTTGCCGCTCACCAACTTGGAAAGTTTGTCGATGAAGGTGGTGCGGATTTCCTCCAACTGCGCATTGAATTCGAGCTCGAGTGCTTCCAATTCCTCCTTGTCGCGGGCACGCTGGCGCTTGTCCTTCATGCTGCGGCTGAACAACTTCTTGTCGATGATGACACCGCTCAAAGAAGGTGAAGCCTTCAAAGAAGCGTCTTTAACGTCACCGGCTTTGTCGCCGAAGATGGCGCGAAGCAGTTTCTCCTCAGGTGAAGGATCGCTCTCCCCTTTTGGCGTGATCTTACCGATCAAAATGTCGCCGGGGTTCACTTCTGCACCTATGCGGATGATTCCGTTCTCGTCCAAATCCTTAGTCGCTTCCTCGCTCACGTTCGGAATGTCCGAGGTCAACTCTTCCATGCCCAACTTGGTGTCGCGAACGTCCAAGGTGTACTCGTCAATGTGAATGGAGGTAAAGATGTCTTCGCGAACGACGCGCTCGTTGATCACGATAGCATCCTCGAAGTTGTATCCTTTCCAAGGCATGAAGGCCACCAACAGGTTGCGGCCCAAAGCCAATTCACCGCCTTGCGTCGCGTAGCCCTCACAAAGAACCTGGCCACGGTCCACGCGCTCGCCTTTCGAAACGATAGGCTTGAGGTTGATGGTCGTGCTTTGGTTGGTCTTGAGGAACTTGGTCAAGGGGTAGGACTTCGTCGCAGACTCGAAGCTGACGAGCTCGTCTTCTTCGGTGCGGTCGTACTCAATCACAATCTCATTGGCATCGACGTAACGCACGGTACCAGGACCTTCTGCGTTCACCAACACCCGTGAATCGTGAGCCACTTGACGCTCCAAACCGGTTCCCACAATGGGAGACTCGGGGCGGAGCAAAGGCACCGCCTGGCGCATCATGTTTGAGCCCATCAACGCACGGTTGGCGTCGTCGTGCTCCAAGAAGGGAATCAAGGAAGCAGAAATAGAGGCAATCTGGTTGGGAGCAACGTCCATCAAATCCACGCTCGCAGGCTCCACCACAGGGAAGTCACCTTCGTCACGTGCTTTGATTCGGTCGTTCACAAACGTGCCGTTTTGGTTCAAAGGCGCGTTGGCCTGTGCAATCACCTTCGCTTCCTCTTCTTCTGCAGAGAGGTAAACGGGCGCTGCATCCAACTTCACTTTGCCGTCAGCTACCTCGCGGTAAGGCGTCTCAATGAAGCCCATGCCGTTCACCTTGGCGAAGACACACAAGGAAGAAATCAAACCGATGTTGGGTCCTTCAGGGGTCTCAATGGGGCAAAGGCGGCCATAGTGCGTGTAGTGTACGTCACGTACTTCGAAGCCTGCGCGCTCGCGGCTCAAACCACCGGGTCCGAGTGCTGAGAGACGACGCTTGTGCGTGATCTCTGACAAGGGGTTGGTTTGGTCCATGAACTGGCTCAGCTGGTTCGTTCCAAAGAACGAATTGATCACTGAGCTAAGCGTTTTGGCGTTGATCAAGTCGATCGGCGTAAATACCTCGTTGTCGCGCACGTTCATTCGCTCACGGATGGTACGAGCCATGCGGGCTAAGCCCACGCCAAACTGGTTAGCCATTTGCTCACCTACCGTACGAACACGGCGGTTGGACAAGTGGTCTATGTCGTCGATTTCAGCCTTAGAGTTGATCAACTCGATCAAGTACTTGATGATCGAAATGATGTCCTCCTTGGTCAAAACTTGCTTCTCCTTCTCAATTTCGAGGTTGAGCTTCTTGTTGAGGCGGTAACGACCCACCTCACCCAAGCTGTAACGCTGCTCGGAGAAGAAGAGTTTGTCAATGATGCCACGCGCGGTCTCCTCATCGGGCGGTTCAGCATTGCGCAATTGACGGTAGATATGCTCCACAGCCTCGATTTCCGAGTTAGTGGGGTCTTTCTGCAGGGTGTTGTAAATGATGGAGAACTCGCCTTCAACGATGTCTTCTTTGTGCAACAGGATGGTCGCCACTTCGGCTTCCAAGATCATGTCCACGTGCTCCTTCTCCAGGATGGTGTCACGGTCCAAAATCACTTCGTTGCGCTCGATAGACACCACTTCGCCGGTATCCTCATCTACGAAATCTTCAATCCAGGTCTTGAGGACACGTGCGGCCAATTTGCGGCCAACGGTGCGCTTCAAGCCCGCCTTAGAAACTTTCACTTCTTCAGCCAGGTCAAAGATTTCCAAAATATCCTTGTCGCGTTCGTAGCCGATAGCGCGGAACAAGGTGGTCACGGGCAACTTCTTCTTACGGTCGATGTACGCATACATCACGTTGTTGATGTCCGTGGCAAATTCAATCCAGCTTCCCTTGAAAGGAATCACACGAGCCGAGTACAACTTGGTGCCGTTCGCGTGGAAGCTCTGGCCAAAGAAGACACCGGGCGAACGGTGAAGCTGGGATACGATGACGCGTTCTGCACCGTTCACAATGAAGGTGCCGCGTGGAGTCATGTAGGGAATAGTACCCAAGTACACATCCTGGACAATGGTTTCAAAGTCCTCGTGCTCGGGGTCCGTACAGTACAATTTTAGGCGTGCCTTGAGGGGTACGCTGAAAGTAAGCCCGCGCTCGATGCATTCCATCTCGCTGTAACGGGGGGGATCGACGAAGTAGTCGATGAATTCCAACACAAACTGGTTGCGGGAATCCGTGATGGGGAAGTTTTCGTTGAAGGTTTTGAAAAGGCCTTCATTGGATCGATCCTCAGGTTTGGTATCGATCTGAAAAAAATCCCGGAACGACTTGATTTGGATATCAAGAAAATCCGGGCAATCCGCCTGTGCGAAGGTTGAGGAGAAATTGATTCGCGGTTGAACGTGCGCCATGGAGCTCGACAGATTGATGAATATGATTTGAAATACGAAAAGGTTTAGGCCTTGAAACAGCGTTTCAAGGGCCTAAACCTGAGGGTTTTAAGAGAACTCTTACTTGAGCTCTACTTCAGCACCAGCCTCTTCAAGTTGCTTCTTGAGGGCTTCTGCTTCGTCTTTGCTAACGCCTTCCTTGATAGGAGCAGGTGCAGCATCAACAGCGTCCTTAGCTTCTTTCAAGCCAAGACCAGTCAATTCTTTAACTACCTTAACAACAGCAAGTTTAGAAGCACCTGCGTTCTTCAAGATAACGTCGAAAGAAGATTTCTCTTCAGCGGCGCCTTCGCCACCGCCAGCAGCAGGACCAGCAGCAACTGCAACAGCAGCAGCAGCGGGCTCAATGCCGTATTCTTCTTTCAAGTAGGTTGCCAATTCATTGACTTCCTTCACGGTCAAGTTGACCAATGAGTCTCCGAGGGATTTGATATCAGCCATTTTTGGTTGAGTTTGAGAGTTTTCGATTTAAAAAAGCACGTAGTGGAAGCGTGAGTGCGTACAGAGGTTAGGAGTTGCGCTCTTCCAGCGCCTTGATCAAACCAGCAATGGTTTGACCACCATTTCCTTGAAGACCAGAAAGCACATTCTTGATTGGGCTCTGCAATAGCAGGATAACATCCCCGATCAGTTCATTCTTAGACTTCAAGTTCGTGAGTACATCAAGCTGAGTATCACCAATGAAGATGGCTTCCTCAACATAGGCTCCTTTCAAGATGGGCTTGGGGCTCTTCTTGCGGAATTCCTTGATCAATTTTGCCGGAGCGTTACCCGCTTCTGCAATCATGATGCTTGAGTTGCCCTTGAGGATGCTAGAAAGCTCACCAAAGTCTTTGGTAGAGCGCTCCATAGCCTTCGCCAAGAGGGCGTTTTTCACCACCGTCATCTTGATGTCTGCTTTGTGGCAGGCACGGCGCAAATTGCTCGTGTTTTCTGCATCCAAACCAGCGATGTCCGTGATGTACACCGTAGCCGTGGATTCCAAGGCTGCAGTGATGTCTTCGATCAATTGATTTTTTTCTTCGCGCGTCATGGGACTATCTCATTAAGCGTTTTTGGCTTCAACGGGTACACCAGGGCCCATGGTGGGGCTCAGCGTAATGCTCTTGATGTAGGTGCCCTTGGCAGAGGTAGGCTTCAATCGAACCAAAGTCTTGATGACTTCGTCAGCGTTCTCTTTGATCTGCTCTGCGCTAAATGACACCTTGCCAATGCCGGCGTGTACGATGCCATAACGGTCCACTTTAAAATCAATCTTACCGGCTTTAACTTCTGTAACTGCTTTAGCTACATCCATTGTTACCGTACCAGTCTTGGGGTTAGGCATCAAGCCGCGTGGACCCAGGATTCGGCCCAAGGGACCCAATTTGCCCATCGCTGCAGGAACCGTGATGATTACATCTACATCGGTCCAACCTGACTTGATCTTGTCCAAGTACTCGTCCATACCCACGTAATCCGCGCCAGCCTCTTTGGCTTCCGCTTCTTTGTCGGGGGTTACCAAGGCCAAAACGCGAACGGTCTTACCCGTGCCGTTGGGGAGGCTAACCACACCGCGTACCATTTGATTGGCTTTACGGGGATCCACACCCAAACGAACGGCTAAATCAACCGAACCGTCAAACTTGGTGGTGCTAACTTCTTTAACCAAGGCAGAAGCCTCGTCCAAAGAATAGAATTTGCCGGGAACAATTTTCTCCTGGGCGGCTTTTGCCTTTTTAGTCAACTTTGCCATGATTCAGAATTAATTGTTGCTCGGTTTAGTTCCTGTAACCGTGAGGCCCATGCTACGAGCAGTACCCGCTACCATGGACATCGCAGAGTCAATCGTGAAGCAGTTCAGATCGACCATTTTATCTTCAGCTATAGCCTGAACTTGCGCCCAAGTCACCTTGCCCACTTTCTCGCGGTTAGGTACACCTGATCCGCCCTTCAGTTTTGCCGCTTCCAATAATTGAACAGCCACTGGGGGTTGCTTTACGATGAAATCAAAGGACTTGTCTGTGTATACCGTAATGACAACGGGCAACAGCTTGCCTTGCTTTTCTTGCGTACGTGCGTTGAACTGCTTGCAGAATTCCATGATGTTCACGCCCTTCGCACCCAAGGCAGGACCTACGGGAGGAGAAGGGTTCGCGGCGCCACCACGGACTTGCAGCTTGATCAGTGCACTGATTTCTTTCGCCATTTTCTGTTGTTCGTATTTGCTTTATTTGACAGCTTCATGTTCTGCAGTAGTTGGAAGCTCTACTTTAGAACGAACGGGAGCTCACACCGTTTTAACTTTCTTTCTCAACTTGCATGAAGCTCAATTCCAGCGGAGTACGACGGCCAAAGATTTTGACCATGACCTCTAGCTTGCGCTTGTCTTCATGAATTTTTTCAATGGTTCCCACAAAATCGCGGAAGGGACCGTCGATGACCTTCACCGACTCTCCCAGGACAAATGGAATGGCCACCTGCTCAGCAGATTCTGCCAATTCATCCACTTTACCCAACATACGGTTGACTTCTGCCAATCGCAGTGGAGTAGGTTCGCCGCCCTTCGTCTCCCCTAGGAAACCAATGACGCCGGGAATGTTTTTAAGCGTGTGCACAAATTCGCCGGTCAAGATGGCTTCCACCATGATGTACCCGGGGAAGAAGTTGCGCTCTTTAAGCACCTTCTTGCCGTTGCGGATTTGGTAAACTTTTTCCGTAGGGATAAGCACCTGACCCAACAAATCGGTCATGCCCGTGCGGGCCATTTCCGTTTCGATGTAGTGTTTGGTCTTCGTTTCCTGACCACTAATGGCCCGAACTACATACCACTTCATTCCTTCGCTCATGAGATTAGGCAAAAAGCGTGTAAATGAAGTCGAACACTTGGGTGATGACCTTGTCCATGGCAAAAATGGCCAGCGCAAATACCAAAGACCCTGCGATGACCACCAAGGTGCTCTTTTGCAAGCTGATCCATGTAGGCCACGTCACGCGGTGCATGAATTCAGAATAGGACTCTTTCAGATATTGACGAATTGTTTCCATGGTATTCCCTTGGTTTGACGTTTTAAGCACGGGTGGAGAGATTCGAACTCCCATCAATGGTTTTGGAGACCACTATTCTACCCTTGAACTACACCCGTAGATGGAAAAAGGCATCCCGGAAAATCCGGGATACCTTACTTCCTTCTTTGATGTACAATTACTCGATGATCTCAGTTACCTGACCAGCACCTACGGTACGACCACCTTCGCGGATAGCGAAGCGGAGACCCTTGCTAACAGCAACAGGAGCGATCAAGTTAACGTCGATAGACAAGTTGTCACCGGGCATAACCATCTCCACGCCAGCGGGGAGCATGATTTCGCCAGTTACGTCTGTCGTGCGCAAGTAGAACTGGGGACGGTACTTGTTGTGGAAAGGAGTGTGGCGACCGCCTTCTTCTTTCTTCAAAATGTACACCTCAGCCTTGAACTTGCTCGCAGGCTTCTGTGAGCCGGGCTTAGAGATAACCATACCACGGCGGATATCGCCTTTGTCCACACCGCGCAACAAGAGACCAACGTTGTCACCTGCTTCGCCACGATCCAAGATCTTGCGGAACATCTCTACACCCGTGATGGTAGAGGTCAATTTTTCGTCACCGAAACCGATGATGTCAACAGCGTCGCCGGTCAAAGCAACACCCGTCTCGATACGGCCCGTAGCAACGGTACCACGACCCGTGATCGTGAACACGTCTTCGATAGGCATCAAGAAAGGCTTGTCCACTTCGCGGAGGGGCTCTTCGATCCATACGTCCACAGAGTTCATCAACTCCATGATGGTATCCACCCACTTCTGCTCGCCGTTCAAACCACCCAAAGCAGAACCTTGGATAACGGGAGTGTTGTCACCGTCGTACTTGTAGAAGCTCAACAAGTCACGGATTTCCATTTCAACGAGCTCGAGCAATTCGGCGTCGTCAACCATGTCCACTTTGTTCATGAACACAACGATACGGGGTACACCAACCTGGCGAGCCAAAAGGATGTGCTCACGCGTCTGGGGCATAGGACCGTCAGTAGAAGCTACTACCAAGATCGCGCCGTCCATCTGGGCAGCACCCGTTACCATGTTTTTAACGTAGTCAGCGTGACCAGGGCAGTCCACGTGTGCGTAGTGACGGTTAGCCGTCTCGTACTCAACGTGAGCCGTGTTGATCGTGATACCACGCTCTTTTTCTTCTGGTGCTGCGTCGATGGAATCGAAGCTGCGCGCCTTAGAAAGACCTGCATTAGCCAATACCGTAGTGATAGCGGCCGTCAAGGTCGTTTTACCGTGGTCAACGTGACCAATGGTACCGATATTCAAGTGCGGTTTGTTCCGCACGAAATTCTCCTTTGCCATTTGTTTTAAAGATTAAGTGATTGAACCCAAAGAAAGAAGTCGTTAAGAGAGCCAATGAGGGGAATTGAACCCCTGACCTTTTCCTTACCAAGGAAACGCTCTACCCCTGAGCTACATCGGCTGATGTCTTGTGAGCGGAAGACGGGGTTCGAACCCGCGACCCTCAGCTTGGAAGGCTGATGCTCTACCAACTGAGCTACTTCCGCAAAATGCGTGTGGGAGTGGATGGACTCGAACCACCGATGTCTTCCGACGACAGATTTACAGTCTGCTGCAATAGCCACTATGCGACACTCCCTTACTTGCCCTTAAAATTTGACACACGTCTGAAGACTGCTTCGAGCCAGCAGAGGGACTCGAACCCCCGACCTACTGATTACAAATCAGTAGCTCTACCAACTGAGCTATGCTGGCATAGTACAGGAACAAACGGTCCTTAGCAGTGCGTCAAAAAAGAACGTTGCTGCATAGCAGCTTTCCCGCTATTTTCAAACGGACTGCAAATGTAGAAAATAAAAGGATGTCTACAAGCGGTCTTTAACGCTTTTTAAAAGAAAGGTGTTTTCCCTTGTTTCGCTTGACTATTCGGCGCAATGTTTCCATGGCCATGGCAACGGATTTCTCAAAGGTTTTCGCTTCTTTCTTCACAACAACCTCCCGCCCTGGCAAGTGAATGCACACTTCCGCAATTTTATTTTCATGGAGGTGGTTGTTATCGAGACGCAAAAAAACCGTGGCCTTGTTCACGCGATTGGACACTTGGGTGACCGTTTCAACTTTGCTTTGCACATACTCCAACAAACGGTTGCTGGCTTTGAAGTGAACAGAATGGACAGCTACGTTCATAGCACAAGGGTTTTAATGCACCCTATCGGCCTTTGGGATGCGATTGATGATACACACGCTTCAGTTGCTCCATGGAAGCATGCGTGTAGATCTGCGTAGCCGACAAATTCGCGTGGCCCAGAAGGCTGCGAATCGCAGAAAGATCTGCTCCCATGTCTAGCAGGTGGGTAGCGAACGTGTGGCGCAGCACGTGCGGACTCTTCGTTTCACTGTTGCTAGCCCTTTGAAGATACGAATGAACGATCGCATAAACAAGCCTCGGCGGCATGGTTTCGGCGCCTTTGTGTAAAAAAAGCGGACCATCCGGGCGGCTCCCCTCCAAACGGCTATACGCTTGGTAGGCCTCTGCCCAAACAGGCAAGATGGGTAAGATGCGCTCCTTATTGCGCTTGCCCAGGACGCGAAGGGTTCCGTCCGAAAGCGAAACATCGGAATGTTTTAGCCCAATCAATTCCGCCCGGCGCAAGCCAAATGCATAGAGTGTGAGCAGGAGGAAGCGATCGCGTTCGGGCTGTTCCGCGTCGGCAAACATGGCGGGATCGAGCAAGGCCTCCATTTCCTCCTGGCGCAAAGCCCTCACTAAACGTTTCTTCTCCTTTAAAGCCGGTATACCCACCGCCGGATGATGCGATACGCCTGTGACTTGCTCCAAAAACCGGTAAAAGGAACGGAGCGTGGAAAGCTTGCGGTTCACGGAACGGTGCTCCACCCCGCAGTCGACCAAATGGGCCACCCAGCTGCGCACGTGACTTCGCGTCGCTTCCTGGGCGTCGGTGATGCCTATTTCCCATTCCAAGAAGGCCATCCATTGCGCCACATCCTTGCCATAGGCCGTTACCGTCGCCGGAGACAGGCGCCGTTCTAAAGCCAAATAGTCACGGTAGGATTCGAGCATAAACGTTGAGCACAAAAAAGCCCCGAGAAGATAGAACTTCCCGGGGCAAGATGAAAAGGACCGAACTCGCGCGAGGCGTAATTCCCAGCGGGGCTTATTCCGCGTCCTTAATACGTAGCGTTTGAACGTACGCAGCCTTAATGAACTCATCGCGGCGCGTTACGGAAGGCTTGGTGAATTGCTGGCGCTTGCGCAATTGGCGCATGGTCTGCGTGCGATCGAACTTTCGCTTGTAGCGCTTAAGCGCGCGATCGATGCCTTCTCCTTCTTTAACTTGAATTACTAACATAGTCGACTAACCTCCTTTCTTTAGGTCGGCAAATGTAAAACAATTTTCAAGTTGAGCCTCACTCTTGCCGGCTATTTATTTTAAAGTAGCGAGGCAGCAGGATTTTTTGGACCGAATCAAAGTCCGCCAACCGGAATACTTCTTCCCAATTTCTGACGGGCCGAACGCGCGACCGAAACCGTTGTACCGCCCGCACCTGCCCAGCCCGCCACAAGGGGTGCGCAAACAAGGCCTCTTCAGATACCGAATTCAAATCCATAGGTGCAGGGGGTGACCAGCGCCAGGTCCATCCTTCCCTATCCCAGCCTTCCTGTTCAGCGAGCGCGGAATCAATGCCGCCCCAACGGCCGCGAAGCTCCACGAGGCGAAGCGCTTTCCACTCGGGCCAATGCCCCGTCTGCTGAAGCCAGCCGGACCCTACCGTATCGGTCCCAACGGCACCGCTAAATCGCTCCACGGCGGGATAGCGTTTTGGTACATAGGCTTCGGATGGCTGCTTTTCGTACGGCACATCGCGGGCAGCATCTCCCTCCTCCTCCAAGACTTCCCACCGGTCCCAGGGCACAAAAGGGGGCGCTTGCCGTTCGTAAATATTTGCATAAAAAAGGGCGAGGAAAATCCCCGCCCAAAGTAGTGTTACCGTTCGCTCAACGCGCCTCACTGAGGATCGTTGTCTTCGTAGGAATCCGGTTCGGATTTTGGAGGTGTTCGAAGCACTTTCACAAAAAAGAAAGCGGTGATGGCCGTCACGGTCACTTGCGTGATCAGCATCATCCAAAAGGCGGAGTTTGTCATTCTGCTGCGTGTGTTTGGTTCTTAGAAGCGCGCCATACCAAGACGCTGATAAATACGAAGAGCGCTAGGAGCATGCCGCGCGCAATGTGGATGTAGAGGATGTCGTTGACAAAGCTGCCCGAGGCAATAGGCTGACCCGCTGTGATCACTTCGCCGGTCTGGACGAGCGGCGCTTGGTCCTCTTCTGTGAAGACGTACATGGCAGCCACCTCATCAGGAGCTTCCGTTTGGTGTACGATGACCGCAAAGCTGCCGTCTTGCTGTTGGAGTTCTACCACACCGTCCACCTGGGCTTCGTAGTGGTCTGCAAAAGACTCCCGGTTGTAGGGGCGGCTCATGTTCATGGCGCGGCCAATGATAGAACCTTCGTCAAGCTCCCAGCCATTCTTGAAGGCATTCGCGTAGTCGTTGTCCTTTGGAGTCACCAAGCTGCCGATAAAAATCACCAACAAAATGGTGGGAGTCACGTACTTGATGATGGGCTTGTAAATTTTGGGCAGGGTTATGTCCGAACCCGAATTAATCTCATCCCAGCCCCGGTCGATGCCGAAGATCCAGGAGAAGAGAATGGATTCAGCCAGAGCAAAGATGACGATGCCTACGGTCGCACCCCAGTAATCGTATTGGTCAAAAACTCCCTCATTAAAGAAGAAGACCGTCGGCAATCCCATGACCAAGGTGATCAAACCAAAGGTCAAGGCCGATTTTTTCACACTGTAGCCAAACTCATCTTGCATGAAGCCCATCCAGGGGGTACCCATGGCGAGCGAACTGGTGATGCCTGCAAAGAAGAGCAGACCAAACCACATGACCCCCGCGAGTGTACCTAGGGCGACGCCCCATTTGCCAAAGAGGTAGGGCATGGTTTGGAAGGCCATCGAGAAGCCAGCATTTTCTTTGACCCAATCCAAGCCGAGGTAGCCCACAGCGATGGGGATAACAATAGAGGCGCCGAGCACGATCTCCACGAAGCCATTCATCCATCCCGCGGACATAGCGTTGAGGGCGATGTCGTCTTTGGGCTTCACATACGCGGCGTAACAGTGAATGGTTCCCATACCGACGGAGAGCGTGAAGAAGATTTGGCCCGCTGCGGCTAACCAAACTTTAAAGTCCAATAGGGAATCAAATTGAGGCTCCCAGAGGAAGTTCAAGCCCAAGGTAGAGTCGCAGTCCAAGCAGCCCTCTGGCGCGCCGGAAGTTCCCAAGGTCAGGGCGCGAATCGCCAAAAACACGCCGAAAATGATGAGCATGGGCATGCCGATTTTGGCCACCTTTTCAACGCCGCCCTTGAGGCCTCGGGAGAGAATCCACGTATTCAGCGCCAAGCAGAGGATGTAAAAGACCACGGCCTCGTAGGGGATGCCCAGCGTGCTTTCGGATATGTTGACGTAGGTTTGAAAGAAGCTCGCCACCTGGGACTGGCTCATGCCGTCAAAGGACTGCCCTAGAGAATGAAAGACATAGGATAGGGTCCAACTCTCGATGTAGCAGTAGTACGCAGCTACCGCGATATTGGTATAGATGCCAAAGACGCCGAAGTAGCGCCAGAATTTTCGGCGGCCCATGGAGCCCAAAATGAACGGCGTAGAGTGGTTGCCTGCCTTGCCGCCGTAGCGTCCGCTTGACCATTCAATCCACAGCAAGGGAATGCCCATCAAAAGGAAGCAGACCAAGTAGGGGATTATGAAGGTTCCACCACCGTTCTGAACGGCTTGTACGGGGAAGCGCAAGAAGTTACCGAGACCGACCGCGTTACCGGCCATAGCGAGAATGAGGCCCACTCGGGAACCCCATGACTGTGTTTCTGAACTCATGTTTTAGGGATATCCCTCAAATATAGGGAATCACATCCAAGACCTCAGCGAAGCTGTGGGGGGAATAGCCTAAATCTTTTTGTGCTTTGGAAATATCAAAACCCGTGATGGGCGGGCGTTTAGCGGGCTGTCCTAAGGTATCGCTGCTAACTCGATCAATCAAGGTGGCGTCGTAGCCGCCATGGGCAGCCACGTGCTGGACCAATTCCAAGATGCTCATGGTATCGGGACCGGACAAATGGTAGATGCCTGTGGCTGCTTTTTCGGCGATGAGGAGGCAGCCTTCGGCCAAATCCATGGACCAGGTTGGGCTTCGCACTTGGTCGTCGACGACCCGAATGCGTTCCCCCCGGCTCAGGGCGCCGCGCGCCCAAAGAATGATGTTGCTTCGGCTCAGCCCGGGCACGTAGCCGATGACGAGCACCGTTCGGGCAATCGTCCAAGGGCAGCTCGCCTGCTTGACCAGCTCCTCCGCATCCGCCTTGGACTGGCCATACACGCTGAGGGGCGCGGCGGCCGCCTCTTCGGCGTAAGGTCCCGCTGCTCCGTCAAAAATGAAATCCGTGCTAATAAAAATGAGGTGTGCCCCTACCCGCTCGCAGGCGGCAATGCAAGCCGCAGTGGCATCCACATTCAAAGACTGGCAGAGGTCTGGTTGCAATTCGCAGTCGTCCACCTGCGTCATGGCGGCGCCGTGAATGACTGCATCGGGCTGGAAGGCCTCAAACACCCGGGCGTAGTCTTCTGGGGAGGTCGTATCGAGCACCTGGTAGTCTGCGCCTTTGAGGTCACCCCGCACTTCACCGCGTCCCGTCGCGCAGAGCGTGAATCGGCCCTGGTTGGCGTGGAGCAGCGATTGCCCCAAAAGGCCATTGGCTCCTGTTATGAGGACGCGCTTCGTGCTCATGCGGGCCAGTGGAGTTTCATTTCCGCCACCAAGCGCTTGGCTTCCGCAGCCGCAGCCTCCGCAAAGTCCTCGCCCGAACTCGCGTACAAAATGCCGCGCGAAGAATTGATCAGGAGTCCCACTTCCCCAGCCATCGCTCCTGCCTTCATGACGTCCTCGACCGTGCCGCCTTGGGCGCCGACGCCGGGGACGAGGAAGAAGTGCTCGGGGAGCTGGGTACGGACGGAGGCGAGTCCTTCGGGGCGCGTCGCGCCCACGACGACCATCCAGTGCTCCGGCGACATCCAGGCGCGGTAAGCGTCCAAGACGTGGGCGTAGAGCGGGCGGCCATCCGCCATGGGCTGCAATTGAAAGTCGTTGGCGCCCGGATTGCTCGTGAGTCCCAAGGCAATGCCCCATTTGCCGGGGAGGGCAAAGGGTTCGAGGCTGTCTTTGCCCATGTAGGGCGCCACGGTGATCGAATCAAAGCCTAGGCCCTCCAGGATGCCTTGGGCATACTGGCGCGCAGTGTTGCCGATGTCGCCGCGTTTGGCATCGGCAATGCTGAAGTGCTGGGGATAGCGCTGTAGGTGCTTGGCGACGCGCGCCAGAGCCTCCCAGCCCTGCGGGCCGAGGGATTCAAAAAAGGCCAAGTTGGGCTTGTAGGCCACCGCGTATTCGGCCGTTGCGTCGATGATGGCACAGCAGAAGTCGGCCATGCCTTGTGCGTCCCGGGAAAATCCTGCGGGAAGTTTAGCTAGGTCGGGATCTAGGCCCACACAGAGGACCGATTGTTTGGCTTGAATCTGAGCTACGAGTTCTTGGCGTGTCATTCTCCGCTTCCTTCTTTGAGGCGCTCGGCGTTTTCGGCCATGCGCAGTTCGTCCATGAATTTACCAACTTGTCCGTTCATGACCTCGCTCAAGTTGTACAAGGTGAGGCCAATGCGGTGGTCGGTCACGCGTCCTTGGGGGAAATTGTAGGTCCGAATCTTCGCCGAACGGTCCCCTGTGCTCACCAAGGTCTTGCGTTGCTGCGCCACAGCGGCATCTTGCGCAGCACGGGCTTGGTCCCAAATGCGGGCGCGCAATACGGTGAGGGCGCGGTCGTAGTTCTGGTGCTGGGAACGGCCGTCTTGGCATTCCACGACAATGCCGGTGGGGAAGTGCGTCAAGCGAACGCCTGATTCCGTCTTGTTGACGTGCTGCCCCCCTGCCCCACTGGAGCGAAAGGTGTCTTTTCGGATGTCGACGTCGCGAATTTC
>JAYQOY010000002.1:34292-72191 GCA_038145075.1 Schleiferiaceae bacterium
TCGCGGGCCTCCATAAGAGTTTGCAGTTCCTTGAATTCGCGGTTGAGTCGAACGAAGCGCGTTCGGTCCGAAGCGACCTCCGGCTGCATGAGCAGATCATTCACTTCCTCGAAGCGAACGTGGATGGCGTCAAGCTTATCGACTAAATTCATCGATTAGGCCGTGTAAATCTCCCAACCTTCGGGGGTTTTTAAATGCACCTCAGGCGTCGCCTGGGGCTCCACGCGGCCAATAATTTGCGCCTCAACGTTGAACGTGGCGGCAATGTCGATGATGTGCTGCGCATGCGCAGGGTCCACATAGATTTCCATGCGGTGGCCCATGTTGAAGACGCGGTACATCTCACGCCACGGGGTCTGAGACTCCGATTGGATGAGGTGGAAAAGCGGGGGAATGGGGAAGAGATGGTCCTTAATGATTTTGCCTTCCGTGGCAAAGTGCAGCACCTTGGTCTGTGCGCCGCCGGAGCAGTGCACCATGCCGCCGATGTGCGGACGGAGCTGCTTGAGCACTTCCGCGATGATGGGTGCGTAGGTGCGCGTGGGAGAAAGCACCAGTTTGCCGGCATCGAGGGGGCTTCCTTCGATGGCGTCCGTGAGGGCCTTGGTGCCGCTGTAAACGAGTTCGGCGGGAACTTCGGGATCAAAGCTCTCCGGGTAGCGCTCTGCGAGAAGTTTGTGGAAGACATCGTGGCGGGCGGATGTGAGGCCATTGGAGCCCATGCCGCCGTTGTAGTCGGATTCGTACGTCGCCTGGCCGTAGGAGCTCAATCCCACGATGACCTGGCCTGCTTTAATGCCGGCGTTGTCGACCACCTGATCGCGGCGCAAGCGCGCTACAACGGTGCTGTCCACGATGATGGTTCGGACTAAGTCGCCCACATCGGCCGTTTCACCCCCAGTGGACCGAATGTCAATGCCGTTGGCGCGCAATTCGGCCAAGACCTCTTCGGTCCCCGATATGAGGGCCGCCAAAACTTCGCCCGGGATTTTGTTTTTGTTTCTGCCAATCGTGCTCGATAGCAAGATGGGACCTGTAGCGCCCACACAAATGAGGTCGTCCACGTTCATGATGACCGCATCCTGCGCAATGCCCTTCCAAACGGAGAGGTCGCCCGTTTCCTTCCAGTAGAGGTAGGCCAGAGAAGACTTGGTGCCCGCGCCATCGGCGTGCATGACCAAGCAATGCTCCTCGGAGCCAGTCAAATCATCGGGTACAATTTTGCAAAAGGCCTTGGGAAAGAGCCCTTTGTCAATATGCTTGATAGCCTTGTGTACTTCTTCCTTGCCTGAGGACACCCCTCGGCCCGCATACCGTGCGCTCTGCTCCATACCGCAAAGGTACGATGCAGCCTTTACTGGATGCGGATGTAGGTACCGGCTGGAAGCTCGTCGGCGTACTCGGGGTTCATCGCCTCCAATTCCTTTGGACGCATGCCCAGTTCCTTGGCGATAGACTTAAAGGACTCATCGACGGCCACCTGACGGTGCGTCTTGTCGAACTCCGTATAGTCGCCTCGAACCGTCACCTTCAAGACCATGCCTGGGAAGGGGCGAATGCCACGCAAGCCACCGTTCAGACGCTTAAGGTCCGAAATGGTAATGTTGTTGTTGCGGCAAATGGTGGTGTAGGTATCGCGCTCCTGAACCGTGTACATCTGGCCGATGACGGGCTTGTCGTCTTCTTTGGCCTTTTCAGCCTCCGCTTCAGCCAAGGCAGCGGAATCCACAGGTGGAACATAATCATCGCGAATGACGCGGAAGTCCGTACGGCGGTTGATTTGGTTAGCCACCTCTTGCTGCGACGCAGGCATCTTCTTGATGTTGCGTTCGGTCAATTGCGTACCCGCTGGGAATAGGTCGGCACCGAGGCCTTTGTAGCCCGCAGGAATTTCAAAGGGTTGGCTTTCACCCATACCCACGGCCACCAGACGATCCGGATGGATGCCGCGAGAAATCAAATAGCTTACGGAGGTGTCCGCACGATGCTGAGAGAGGATTTGGTTCTTGTCGTCCACGTCGCGGTAGTCCGTGTGAGAACGCAATTCGATCACGATGTTCGGGTTCAACGTCAAGGTCTTCACCACGGTATCGAGAGCGGCCCGCGCTTGGTCGTTCAAGTCCCATTTAGCCAAAGCAAAGTAGACATCAGGCAAGATGATAGGAATTTCAATGGGGTCCATCTTTGCCTTCACGTCTACCGTGTGCATGTAGACGTTCTGGGCCTCCATGTAGTTAAAGGCCTCCAAAGCGAGAGCTTGGGTGTTGGCACGTGCGCCTGAATTCAGGAACTTTTTCTTCTCAAAGGAGAAGCTGTAGTTTACGTCCCCAGCAAGATCGTCAGACTCTAGAACGAAGCTGCCGTCCTTACCCGTTTGAACGACTTGGCTAAATCCATCGTTGCCTGTGATTTTGACTGCAGCGCCTCCGATGGGCTGGTTGTCTTTGGAGCTGACCAAGGTGCCCGAAATACGGTACTTCAAAGGCACTTCGTACAGCGTCCAGATGTCGTCACCGCCCTGACCGCCAGCGCGGTTGGAGATGAAGTAGCCGTCTTGCATACCACCTGGACGAAGCAAGATACCGAAGTCATCGGCTGAGCTATTGATGGGGGCCTTCAAATTCTCAGGAATACCCGTAGGCATGCCGTCCGCACCCAATTCTACACGGTAGAGGTCAAAACCGCCCATGCCAGGCAAGCCGTTAGAGGCAAAGTAGAGGTAGCCGTCGTCGTGCAAGAAGGGATAGAGCTCGTCGCCCGGCGTGTTAACCAAGGCACCCAAATTGATTGGTTCTCCCCAGCCGCGAGCCTTCTTATCCACTTTGACCATCCAGAGGTCTTTGGAGCCATTTACAGAACCATCCAAATCGCCCGCAAAGAACAAGGTTTGGTCATCTGGACTAATGGCAGGATGACCTACGGACTTTGAGGAATCCGTCGCAATGACGATCAACTGAGGCTCCTGCCACGTCAAACCTGCTTTGCGCGTGGAGTAAATCGCACAACCCAATTGTTGCCGACGCACGTCCATACAGCGCGTAAAGTACATGGTGCGGCGACGCTGGTCAAATACAGGGCTTCCCTCGTGGTCTTCCGTATTTACCGCCTCAGGAAGGAGGGCGGGCTCTGAAAAGGTTTGCACCTTGGCAGCCGATGGATCCGCCTTGGGGGCCTTGCCGCGGCTGCGCTTGCTGCGCGAGCTGCCGTCTGCGTTCAGGCGCTCTGAGGAATAGATGTCCGAAAAGCGCTCACCGGTCCAGCCGTCTTTCTTGCGACCAATGCCGCCTTCACGCATCGAGGTGAATAAAATTTCTTCGTAGGTATCGGGACGACCGCTAAAGGTCATGCCAAAGTCATGTGAAGAAGAGTTAAGGCTCGCCAAATTGCCCACCTGGAAGCGCGTCAAAGACTTCTGCCATGCAACGGCGTCCTGGCAGGACTGAACCCCTGCGGGTCCGCGGTCGTCGCTGGGGAAGGCGCGGGCAAAATCTTCGTAGGCCTTTAGGGCGTCTTCGTATTCGCTCTGGTATTTCAGCATTTCCGCAATGCCGAGGTAGACCTCAGCGGTCTCCATCTTCATTTTCAGAGCGCGCGTATACTGTGCTTCTGCCTGCTTGTACTGGAAGGTGTAGCGGTAGCACTCCGCTAGGCGAAAAGCAATCTCTGCCTTCTCTCCGCGGGTCTTGACTTTGGAGTAGGCTTTCTTGTACAAATTGATCGCCTGCGTGTACTCTTTGCCATCGTAGAAGCCATCCGCTTGACGCACAATGCGCGGGCTTTTAGATTCTTCCGTCTCTGCGTCTTGCGCAAAAACTGCAGCTGTAGAGCCAAACGTAAAGAGGAGAGTATACAGGTAAAATGCCTTCTTCATGACCGCGTGCAAGTGTGCATAGTGGGGTTAAACCACTAAAGTAGCCAAAAGCGCGCAAAAAAAGACCCCCGGGCACTGCCACGGGGGTCGATTTTTTATGAAGTTTGCTCCGCTTCTTATCGGATGTAGAGCATTTCGCGGTACTTGGGCAAAGGCCACATCTCATTGTCGACCAACAATTCAAGTTTGTCCACTTCGTAGCGGATGCTGCCAAAATAGGGCTTTACGGTATCGCAGTAGGCCAATGCACGCTCGCGGGTATCCGCGATGTTGTTGGCTGCCTTGCGCGCTTCCGTCATTTCTTCGGCTTGCGAAAGCACCTTAGAAATGCGCTCCGAAATCTCAATGATCATGTCCACTTGCTCCTTGCTCAAACGCTTAAAGCTGTCTGCAGGCAGTACTTCCTTCAATCGCATCACGTTTTGGCTCAAGATAGATTGGTACTCAATCGCCGTGGGAACGATGTGATTTTTCACCAAATCGGACAATGTGCGCGACTCAATTTGAATCTTCTTGTAGTACTCCTCCTGAAGGATCTCATACCGTGCTTCCAATTCTACGTGGCTCAGAACTCCGTGCTCGGCAAAGAGCGCTTGGGCCTCTTTCGTAACGTAGAAATCCAATGCACGTGGCGTATCTGGCGTGTTCTTCAAACCGCGCTTTTCCGCTTCTTTCTTCCAGGCGTCTGAATAGCCATCGCCTTCAAAACGAATTGCCTTTGAGGCCTTGATGTAGTCTTTTAAGACGTTGAAGATGGCGTCGTCCTTCTTCATGCCGCCTTTGATGAGTGCGTCCACAGCCACCTTGAACTTCTTCAATTGGTCCGCTACGATCAGGTTGATGACGGTCATAGACGCGGAACAGTTCGCCGTAGAGCCTACTGCGCGCAATTCAAATTTGTTACCGGTGAAGGCGAAGGGTGAGGTACGGTTGCGGTCCGTGTTGTCCAAAAGGATTTCAGGGATCTTACCGACTACGTTCAGTTTGAGCTCCGTCTTCTTCTCAGGAGACATTTTGCCGCTTTCCAACTTCTCCAGCTCGTCCAAAACTTCGGAAAGCTGTGAACCAATGAACACGGAGATGATGGCAGGAGGAGCCTCGTTTGCACCCAAGCGGTGGTCGTTCGACGCTGCGGCAATGGCTGCACGGATGAGATCTGCACGGTCGTTTACCGCCTTGATGGTGTTGATGAAGAAGGTCAAGAACAACAAGTTGCGCTTAGGCGTGCTACCCGGCGCCAAGAGGTTGATGCCGGTGTTGGTGCTCAAGCTCCAGTTGTTGTGCTTACCAGAGCCGTTGATGCCTGCAAAGGGCTTCTCATGCAGGAGCACGCGGAAGGCGTGACGGCGCGCTACTTTGTCCAGAATATCCATGAACAAGGAGTTGTGGTCCACAGCTACGTTGGCCTCTTCGAAGATGGGCGCAAATTCAAACTGACCTGGGGCCACTTCGTTGTGGCGCGTCTTGACGGGTATGCCCAATTTGTGGCACTCGTATTCCACTTCGCGCATGTAGCCCATGACGCGCTCGGGGATGCTACCGAAGTAGTGGTCGTCCATCTGCTGGCCTTTGGCGGGAGAGTGTCCGAGGAGCGTTCGGCCCGTCATAACCAAGTCAGGGCGTGCGTTGAACAAAGCTTCGTCGACCAAGAAGTACTCTTGCTCCCATCCTAAAGTCGCGTTGACCTTGGTGATGTTCTTGTCAAAGTACTGACCCACTTCTGTGGCAGCGTGATCCACGGCTTGCAGAGCGCGCAACAGGGGCACTTTGTGGTCCAAAGCTTCACCCGTGTACGAAACGAATACGGAAGGAATGCATAGGGTGCTGCCAAAAACAAAGGCGGGCGACGTAGGATCCCAAGCGGTATACCCACGAGCCTCAAACGTATTGCGAATACCACCGTTGGGGAAAGACGACGCATCTGGCTCCGCTTGAACCAACATGCCGCCGTTGAATTTTTCAATGGCGTGGCCATCGGACGTAGGCTCAAAGAAACCATCGTGCTTTTCTGCCGTGGCGCCTGTCAAAGGCTGGAACCAGTGGGTGTAGTGGGATGCGCCTTTGGAAATGGACCATGCTTTCATGGCCGTAGCTACTTGGTCTGCAATCTCGCGATCAATCTTATTGCCCTTTTCGATGGCGTTCAAGACGCTCTCGTATGCTTCTTTGGACATGTACTCGCGCATGGCCTTCTGATTAAAGACATGCGAGCCGTAGTACTCGGAGGATTTGGTGAAGGGGTTAACGAAATCGATGGGCTTGTGCTGGCTAGCTTGCTCAAGACCGGAAAAACGTGCTTTTGCCATGGGGTTTTTTAATTTTTTACAAAGGTACCCCCCTTTTTTGAGGTGACATACTGCCTAAAAACAATTTTTTCAACCAAAGACCCCCTTCAAAATGGTCAAAACGGCGTTTAATTGTTAAAAACTTCCGTCTTTGAGGTGTGAAAACGAAAAAAGGCCCTTCGAGGGGCCTTCTGTTCGCAACCTGTACCGATTATTTCAATCGACCGACGGTGTCGTCGATGGATTCTTTGATCTCTTGGATGCTATCCTTGGCGGACTTTACGGTGGGGTCCGCATCGGCGGCCTTGGTGATTTCGGCCTTTAAATCGTTGGAGGCGTTCCGAACCATTTTAATGGTCCTGCCTGCCATTCGGGCGATTTCCGGCAACTTATCGGTACCAAAAAGCATCAGCACCGCAAAAAGCAGGAATACTACTTCTCCGGTGCTGATGAATAGAAACATGGTCTAAAGTTAGGCCTGAGCTTTCTCTTTGCCCAAACGGTTGGACGTGTCGTGCAACACCGGCGAAGCGATGAAGAGCGAAGAGTACGTACCAATTACAATACCCAAGAGGATGGCGAAGATGAATCCGCGCAATACTTCACCTCCGAAGATGAAGATGATCAAGAGTACGATGATGGTCGTGAAGGAGGTGTTGAAGGTTCGACTCAGCGTAGCGTTCAAGGCGTTGTCCAGAACGTCCTCCTTCATTTCCTGCTTGGTACTACCAGCGAAGTACTCACGGATACGGTCAAACACAACGACCGTGTCGTTCAAGGAGTAGCCAATAACGGTTAGGATAGCTGCGATGAAGGCTTGGTCGACTTCCAAAGAGAAAGGAAGCACACCGTCCAACAAAGAGAATGCACCCAACACGATGATGGTGTCGTGCACCGTAGCGGCTACCGCACCCAAAGAGTACTGCCACTTGCTAAAGCGGAGCAAGAGGTACAAGAAGATGGCCAACAAAGAGAAGATAACGGCCCAAACGGCGGTATCCTTAATGTCGTCTGCTACCGTTGGACCTACTTGACGTGAAGCTACTAGACCTACGGCCTCTTCATCGGAGGGAGTAATGAAGTTTGCCGCTTCAATAGGTGTAGCGTAGAAGGACTTCACTCCTTCGTACAAGCTCGCCTGGATAGCCTCTTCCACATCCGCACCGTTTTCAGACACGCGGTAGTTGGTCGTAATGACCACTTGATCAGGGGTACCCAACGTTTTTACCGTTGGCGTGAACGCACGGCCGTCTTCACCGACCCACTGCGCACCCAAGGCGTTGGCCACAGCTGCAACTTCGACAGGTTGGTCAAAGCGAACCTGGTAGGTACGACCGCCTTCAAAGTCTACACCCAAGCTCAAGCCGCGGGTAAACAAGGAGCCCAAACTCACCAAGATCAGAACCGCAGAGAAGATGTACGCAGGCTTGCGCATGCTCATGAATTTGAAGTTGGTGCTGGTGAACCACTTTTCGGTCACCTTGGTAGAGAACTTCATGTTCTCAGACTTCTTCAAGCGCCATTCGAAGAATAAACGCGTAATGAAGATGGCGGTAAAGAGCGAAGATGCAATACCGATGATCAAGGTAGTCGCAAAGCCACGGATGGGACCGGTACCAAAGACAAACAAGATGATAGCCGTCAACAAGGTCGTTACGTTGGCGTCGATGATGGCCGAACGCGAGAACTTGTAGCCGTCTGCAATAGCCATGCGCACCGCCTTACCGGTGGCCAACTCTTCGCGGATACGGTCGTAGATCAATACGTTCGCATCCACCGCCATACCGATGGTCAAAACGATACCCGCCATACCCGGCAAGGTCAATACCGCACCAAAGGCGTCCAAGATGCCGAAGATGAAGAACATGTTCACGATCAAGGCCAAGCTCGCACCCAGACCTGCACCACTGTAGTAGAATACCATGTACACCAAAACGATGAGCAGGGCGAATGCAAACGAGTTCATGCTAGACGAAATGGCCTCTTTACCCAAGCTTGGTCCAACGACGTCGCTTTGGATGATGCGCGCAGGAACGGGAAGCTTACCCGCCTTCAAAACGTTGGCCAAGTCCGTAGCCTCGTCCAAGCTGAAGCCGCCTTCAATCTGGGTACGACCGCCAGAGATCTCACCATTGACGCGAGGGTAGCTGTAAACCAAGTTGTCCAGGACGACGGCAACGTGGCCCTTTGGCGTCTTACTGCCCTCTTCTTTGGTGAGCTGCTGCCAGATTTGTGCCCCTTGGCCGTTCATGGCCATGGTCACCACAGGGTTGTTGCCTTGGTCAAACTCTTGACGCGCGTCCACGATGACACCACCGTCCAATTCAGGCTCGTTGTTGCGGTTGCCTTGAAGGGCAATTAACAAGGTGACTTCGCTTTCATTTTCGGGACGTGTCCATGCAAAGCGAACGTAGCGCGCATTGCCAGGGATGAGGTTGCGCACCTCGGGCATGCTCAAGTAGTCGTTGATGGTGGCCGTATCACGGGTCAACGCATACCCGATTACTGGACCTTCATTGGGAACGAAGGTCTGGGGGTTGACGTTCAACTGGAAGACATTGAATAGCGGGTTGAAGGCCAAAGCCGAAGAATCCGTAGCCGCAGGTGCGTCTGTAACCGCAGGTACGTCTGCAGCGGCAACCTCTTCGGCTGCAGCCTCAGCGCCCTCTTCGCCAATGGCGGTAGGCAAGGTGAGATCCGCTGCACCTTCAGCGCCTTCGCTGACTTCAGCAGCATTCTTATTGGGATTTTCCACGATAGAGCGCAACTTCTCGTTGGCGTTCACCATGTACTGCATCCAAGCAGCGCCCAAATCGGCACGCCAGAACTCCAAACGCGCGGTGCTCTGCAAGAGACGCTGTACGCGAACGGGGTCCTTCACACCGGGGAGCTCCACTAAGATGCGGCCCGTGCCATCCAAGCGCTGGATGTTGGGCTGAACGACACCAAATTGGTCGATACGCGCCTTCAATACGGTGTAAACGTTTTGGATAGCTGCCTCCACGTCTTCCGTGATGGCTGCTTTAATAGCTTCGTCCGTGGCATTGAAGCCCAGACGGTCGGTCATGTCTTTGGTTCCGTAGAGACCTGGATCGCTCAAGGGGCGGGTGCCGCGCTCTGCGTCCAAGGCTTCCAAAAAGAGGGGCAAGTAGCCCAATTGGCTGTTGGACTGTGCAGCATCCGCACCGGCAATGGCGGCTTTGAACTGCTCATCTTCTGCGTTGCCGACCAAACCTTTCAATACGTCGCGAACGCTTACCTCCAGGATAACGTTCATACCACCGCGCAAATCGAGGCCCAAGTTCATTTCCTTGGACTTGATCTCCTTGTACGTGTAGGACGTGAATCCCAAGTCATACACGACCTCATTGGCCATAGAATCCAACGCGTACTGGATTTTGGCAGGATTGTTGGCGTACTTGGATTCGATATCAGATTCTACCTGGCTCGTTACATAGCTGAACGAAAGTTCAAACAAGGATGCCAAGGCGAAAATGATGGCAAACAGACGGATAACTCCTTTATTCTGCATGGTTCTTCTTTTTGGAAATAGTCGGCAAATATAGTCCTTCTTGCGGTATACTAACAGAATGAAAACGCATACTCAAGGGTTCCAAGCGAATAAATGTGGAGCCGTGAATTCGGCGGCAGTTTTCCGACCTTTAGGACTTCACACCACGTGCATGAAATTTTCACCCCTCTCCCTCCTTTTTGCCTGGCTTTTGGTACTGGGTACTGCCCCGGCCGAAGCGCAAGAGAGTTACCAGTTTTCGCCGTCCACGCGGGCGCAGTTGTGGACCAGTGCGACGGATTCCTTGGCGCTGGGCTTCGCCGGGGGGCTAAACAACGCACAGTTTTTCAATCTGGACATCAATGGGGACGGCACGCAGGATTTGATCGTTTTTGACCGGGAGGGCAGCCGCTGGTTGCCGTTTCAGCGCGTCGGTGGGCAGTGGCGCTACCGGCCTTTGTGGGTCGCTCATTTCCCAGACGTGGACAACTGGGTCGTCTTTGCGGACTATTCCTGCGACGGCATTCCGGATTTGTTTTGTTCCGTGGTGAACGGCGTGGGCGTGTATGAATCGAGCCGAATCAACGGCTTCGTCCACTACACCTGGGCCTTGAGCGGCACCTACCTCTACTCCACCTATACGACGGGCACCAACCCCATCAACTTGCTCGTGAATTCGACGGACGTGCCGGCCATTCGGGACGTGGATGGCAATGGCACGGTGGACATATTGACCTTTGGCCAGCAAGCGACTGCCGTGGAGTTCCACAGCAACAGCAGCAGCTGTGGATTGGACTTTAGCCGAGCTGACGCCTGCTGGGGCGATTTTTTGGAGAACAACTTGACCAATGCCATTACGATCGACGCCTGTACAGGCAGCTTGGGTGCCGGAGCGTCAGCGGAAGGTGGACTGCATTCGGGCTCTACGCTCTTAGCGACCGACCTGACGGGCAACGGACTGCTGGACATTCTGCTGGGCGACGTCAGCTTTACCTCAGCGGTGGCTGGTTTTAATGTGGGAAGCACCAGTGTGGCAAATATTGAATCGCAAGACAGCACCTGGCCCAGCGCTTCCATTCCTGTCCATCTGATCTATCCCATGTTTTCGGAGGTCGATGTGGATGCGGATGGCAGTCCCGAACTCATTGCGGCGCCCACCATGCCTATGAATGTGAGCGATACCTGCATTTGGCTGTACGATAATACGGGAAGTGCGACTGCGCCGGTTTGGACCTTGGCGGATTCGAGTTTCTTACAGGGCCAAATGTTGGACGCCGGTCGCTACGCCGTTCCCTACCTGGCCGACCTCAACACGGACGGCCTGCTCGATTTGCTCGTGGGCACCTCGCAGGGGGTCGAATACTGGAAAAACGTGGGCAGCGCCAGCCATCCCGATTGGCAACTGACCCCCATGAGCGTGTCGGCCAGTGCGCAGGCCGCCCTCAAGGCCGAATGGTGCGCCCCGAGTGCAGCCGACCTCAATGGCGATGGCCTTCTGGATTTGGTGATCGGCCGGAGCGATGGAAAGCTAGCGTTCTGGGCCAATACGGGAAGTTTCTTCAGCCCTGTCTACACGGGTCAGGTGAGTTCGGCCTATCAAGGCATCGATGTGGGCCAGTTTGCCAGCCCCGAATTGGCAGACTTGGATGGCGATGGCGATGTGGATTTGCTGGTGGGCAACGGCCAAGGCCACGTGGCCTACTATGAGAACCAATTGTCCTCGTTCACGCTGGTGTCCGATAAGTTTGGCGCCATTGACGCCGATTATGCCCAAACATCCTCCGGACGCGCAGTTCCGCGCTATGTCAATATTGACGGCGAAGCCTTTTTGGCCTTGGGCACGGCAGATTCTGGGGTCTTTCAATTGGACTCCTTGAGTTTCACGCAAACTGCACCGAGCTCAGTGGATTTCACCCTGGGCACGGGGACGACCGCGACGAGCAGCCTGTTGGAAACGCCCTGGGGAAGCAGCAAGCGCACGGGCAGGCATCAGTACCTTATTCGGGCCGATGAATTGGCCGCATCGGGCCTCGTCGACAGCCGAATCACCCACTTTGGCCTCAATGTGACGTCCCCCTCAGCGCCTTACTTGAGCCAAGGATTCAGCATTAAAATCGGCCATACCACCCTCGACAGTTTAAATGGATTTGCGCCCAGCGGCCAGTTGGTGTACTCCTACATCCACGTGCCCACCCAAGGCTGGAACACCATCACCCTGCAGACGCCGTTTGACTACGACGGCACCTCTAACCTGCTGGTGGAAATTTGCTTCAGCAAGAATGTGGCGAGTTCGGACGTGCATATGGCAGCCACGCCCACGCCCTACCCCTCGCATACCTACGGTGACGTCTTCAACAACAACTCCATCACGTCGAACGGTTGTACGATGCCCGCGCTGGGGACCGATAGTTTGCGTCCCGACATGCGCTTCACTTTGGTGCCCCGAATGCCCGTTCGGCGCCAGTGGCTCCGAGAAGGCCGCCTAAACGCCCCCGCGATTGCGGACATGGACGGCGACGGCAAGCCCGAACTGGTCCTAGGCCTCTCCACGGGTGGCTTGCGCTTTTACGCCGGCGATACCACTTCGATTGGCCTGCCCGAATGGCCCTTCTTCGACCGGAGCCCCGCAGAATCGCTCCGGCTCTTCCCCAATCCGGGACAGCAGGGTTTCTGGGTGGAGGGGGCTAGCGGAGACCTTCAGGTCATCAACGTCCAAGGCCAAATCTTCTGGACGGGTGCCGCCCATGGGCCCCTCTACATTACCACCGAAGATTGGCCTGCAGGCGTCTACATCGTTCACGATGGCCAACACGTCGGCCGATGGGTGAAGACCCATGGATTCTAGCACTAGCCCCGAATGGGTACTTCTCTTTGACGGACCCTGTGCGCTCTGCCAAGGCGCCGTGCGCTGGTTGATGCGTCGCGACCGGAAGCAAAAGCTCCGGTACAGCCCCTTGCAAGGCGATTGGGCGCAGGAATGGAAGCGGCGCCACGCCCCCGATGAGCCTTGGCCCGGTGAAGTCATCTTAGTCGCAGGCGAGCAGCACTGGATCGGCGCGGACGCCATTGGGAAATGCTTGCACCTTCTCCCCTTCCCCTACCCCATGTTGGGCTGGATCTACGCGCACCTACCTGGCCGGAAAAAAATATACCGGTGGCTTGCGCAGCACCGGTATACCTGGTTTGGGAAAAAAGACGAAGTCCTTACAACGTGCCCAGCACCGCGTTCATGGCGCGAACCGCGTCCGCACTCTTGTTGAAAGCGGCCTGCTCCTCGTCGTTGAGTTTGTAGTCTACAATCGTCTCCCAGCCGTTTTTGCCAATCACCACGGGCACGCCCAAGCAGATGTCGCTTTGGCCGTAGTCGCCGTCGAGGTAGACGCAACAGGGGAAAACTTTCTTTTGGTCGCGGACAATGCTCGCTACCAAAGCGGCACCGGCTGCACCGGGAGCATACCACGCAGATGTGCCAATCAAGCCCGTCAAGGTAGCACCGCCCACCATGGTGGCCGCTTTCACTTCCGCCAATTTCGCTTCGGAAAGGTGAGAAGAAACAGGCGTAGACTGGTAGGTGGCCAAACGCGTCAAAGGAATCATGGTCGTATCGCCGTGACCTCCAACTACCGTACCCTGCAAATCGCTGGCGGGTACGCCCATGGCCTCGGACAAGTAGTACTTGAAACGGCTGCTGTCCAAGATGCCGCCCATACCGATGATGCGGTTCTTGGGGAGGCCGCTCTCCTTGGCTGCCAAGTAGGTCATGGTATCCATAGGATTGGAAATCACCACGATGATGGCATTGGGAGAATGCGCCAAGGCATTGCTAACCACCGAACGAACGATGCCAGCATTGGTGCCGATCAATTCTTCGCGCGTCATGCCTGGCTTGCGGGGCAAACCTGAGGTGATGACCACCACTTCCGAACCTGCCGTAGCCGAGTAATCGCTGGTCACACCCTTTACTTTGGCGTCAAAGCCGTGCAGGGTGGCACACTGGTTCATGTCCATGGCTTTGCCTTCTGCGAAGCCTTCTTTGATGTCGAGCAACACGATTTCGGTAGCGAGCTCCATACGCACCATGGCTTCCGCACATGTGGCACCTACGTTACCTGCTCCGACAACTGTAATTTTCATGAGTTTAAGGACTTAATATGCTTGCTGCAAAGGTAGGCAGGCTTACGCGTCGATACGAGCGTAACGGGCGTTTTTCTCGATGAATTCGCGTCGAGGCGGAACGTCGTCTCCCATAAGCATGGAGAAGATGCGGTCCGCTTCAGAAGCGTTGTCGATAGTGACTTGCTTGAGGGTCCGGCCTTCTGGATTCATGGTCGTCTCCCAAAGCTGTTCGGCATTCATCTCACCCAAACCTTTATAGCGCTGAATGGTCACTCCGCTCTGCTCTTCCCCCCCCAATTCACGGGCAATTTGGTCGCGCTGCCCTTCGTTCCATGCGTAGGCGGACTTGCTGCCTTTCTTCACCAAGTACAAGGGAGGTGAGGCGATGTAGACATAGCCATTCTCTACGAGCTCTTTCATGTAGCGGAAGAAGAAGGTCATAATCAAGGTAGCGATGTGCGAACCGTCCACGTCAGCGTCACACATGATGACAATTTTGTGGTAGCGCAGCTTGGCGGTATTCAAGGCCTTGCTGTCTTCTTCTGTGCCCAAGCTGACGCCCAATGCCGTGAAGATGTTGCGGATTTCCTCGTTCTCAAAGGCCTTGTGCTGCATGGCCTTTTCGACGTTCAAAATCTTACCGCGCAGAGGCATGATGGCTTGGAACTTACGGTCGCGGCCTTGCTTGGCCGTACCGCCTGCCGAATCACCCTCAACCAGGAAGATTTCGCATTGTGCGGGATCCGTTTCTGAACAGTCGGCTAGTTTGCCGGGCAAGCTGTTGCCGCCCAAAACGGTTTTGCGCTGCACCATTTCGCGTGCTTTGCGGGCAGCGATACGGGCTTTTGCAGCGAGAACGACCTTCTGAACGATGGTGCGCGCCTCAGCGGGATGCTCCTCCAAGTAGTTGGTCAGCATTTCGCCCACGATGCGATCCACGGCACCGGAAACTTCAGAGTTGCCCAACTTGGTTTTTGTCTGGCCCTCAAACTGAGGCTCCATCACCTTCACGGATATGACCGCTGACAGGCCTTCGCGGAAGTCGTCACCGGCAACCTCCACTTTCTCCTTGGTGAGGATACCGCTTTCGTCGGCGTACTTCTTGAGCGTTCGGGTCAATGCGCGACGGAAACCCGCCAAATGCGTACCGCCCTCGTGCGTGTTGATGTTGTTGACGTAGGAGTGAATGTTTTCCGAATAGCTCGTATTGTAAATCATGGCCACTTCCACGGGGATGCCGTCAATCTCCCCTTCCATGTACATAGGCTCGGGTATCAAGGCCTCGCGGTTTTGATCCACATAGGCCACAAATTCGCGAAGACCCCCCTCTGAATGGAAGACTTCTGTACGTGCCACGCCGTTCTCGTCGAGATCCCGTGAATCCGTCAATTGAATGCGAATGCCACGGTTCAAGTAGGACAGTTCACGCAAGCGTGCAGCAAGGATATCGTACTGGTAGACCGCTTCATAGAAAATGCTAGTATCTGGCTGGAAGGTGACGATAGTACCCCGGTAGTCCGAGTTCCCAATCTCCTTCACGGGGTACAAGGGCTTACCAATGGAGTACTCCTGCTGGTATTCCTTGCCATCGCGGTGAACGTGCACGTCCAAATGGGTAGACAAAGCGTTCACACAGGATACACCCACACCGTGCAGACCGCCAGAAACCTTGTAGGAATCCTTGTCAAACTTACCCCCTGCGTGCAGGACGGTCATGACCACTTCGAGGGCCGAACGGTTTTCCTTCGTGTGCATGGCCACGGGGATGCCGCGACCGTCGTCCTTAACGGTGATCGAATTGCCTTCGTTGATGGTTACTTCTACGGATGTGGCATGGCCGGCAAGCGCTTCGTCAATGGAGTTGTCCACAACTTCATAGACCAAGTGGTGCAGACCTTTTTGACCCACATCGCCGATGTACATCGCGGGGCGTTTACGAACGGCTTCGAGTCCTTCCAGGACCTGGATACTATCCGCGCTGTATTGCTTGGCTTCACTCATGTTTTAACGGGTAACTAGTCTATCCAACAAAGATAACTTCGGTATTTTTCTTAGGGGTGTACCCAAAAGAAAAACCTGCCCGTTTATCAACATTTTTTTCAACAAGAGCGCATTTCTCGCTCTCGGTGAATATCCCGGTCGTTTGCGTTTAAAACTTGTACACCAGGCCCAAATTTGCACGAATTCCCTGTACAGGGTATCCCGTCCACCACGTGGTGCGGCTGTGAAAGAGGTTGTCTATGCGGAACGTGGCGTTCAACTGCTTGTTGTACGTGTACACCGCACTCAAGCGACCATCGAGGAAAGCGGGCAAGGTCTCATCCCCATTTTCCCCTTGCGCCAAGCGGCTTCCGCGGTAAATGATGGTAGACTCAAATCGAATCTTGTCCTTTAGGTTGAAGAAGGCCTGGCCGCCAATTTCGGAGGCCGGCACGTGGTAGAGGGTTCCACCGTCGTTTCGGGTAGCCGTTCGCAACGTGGCGAATGCACGGACTTCCCAGCCTAGGCCATTTTGGAAGCTCAATTCGCCTGAGGGCTCCAACATGGTTACGCCCACGTACTGAACATTGAACCGACCACTGTCTCCAGCGGACGTCCAATCCGAATAGTCACGCGTGAACATGGCATAGTTGGCATAGGAGCGCTGGCGAATGCCAAAGCGGTAGCCCATGGTGGACGTCAAACGGCCGGATGCGCCCGCATACAAGCTCGCTTGACGGATGGCTTCGTACTGCGCCGCTTCACTGAGGAAGGGCATGGCCTCTACGCGAGCGCGCATGCCGCCATTGTCCGCAGAGCCTTCGAGACCCGCGTACAAATTCAACACGTGCTTAACCAGCGGAAACTCCAAATGCACTACCGGGGGCAAATAGGGCTTGTCCCAGGCGCTTCCCTGTCCCGTGAAAATGGCATTTAAGCCCACACGGAAGTAGATGGACCCCACACTGTCCGATACGGCTGGAGAAAACTGCGCCGACCAATAGTCCACAGGACCCACAGGCAGCCCGAGACTGTCCGTATTCGCAGTTTGCATCAAATGGTTCCACGAACCCTGTATGGGCAACTCCAAGAAGACATCTTGGACGGGCAAACGCCAGTCGATGCCTCCCGCGAGACCACTTTCCACTTGACGACCTCCTTGGTCGATCCAGTGGTGGCCGGTGAGTTCGGCCCCGTGGAAGACCTGCTTCCGACGGATTCGGCTTTGGATGTAGGACAGACCTACTTGGTAGTCCTGCGTCCAGCGTCCGGGAGCTGAAGCGGCTGTATCTGCCGCATTGCTCGCTGTCAACGGTATGCCGTAAAACGCGTAGCGGTTCCAGTCGGCCGATGCTTCGGTGCTCAAGCGACCGCGGCCAATGATGCGTGAATAATGGCCGGTGAGCGAGTTCTCCATCCACGTGGTGCGGTTGTATACATTGAAGGGGTTTCCGGTCGCATCCTTCGCTTTGAATCCGCCTTGGGTTGAAAAATGTTGGCCCTGAATGCCCCAGCGCTGTAGGTCCGAACGCGCATTTCCCAGGGCAAAACCCACATCTGCGGTGGCGTAGTTGCCGAGCGCCATGTGCACGGTGTTAGCAGGCAAGCGCTCCAATTTGGTGCGGCTGATTTTCAATGGAGGGATGGCTTCCATGCGCGGTTCGGGCACCCAAGTTCGATTTCGCACACTGATGGCCACCGGCAATTTCTCGACGGTGGTGTCCATCACGTTGGGCTGGCCCGTGATTTTGATGCCTTCGGCTACTTGGGCCTTGTACTTTTCGGTGACCGAAATTTCAATGCCGTTTATCACCGGCTGCGCCCACACGCTTGCCGCCGTCAAAGTCAGAATAGAAAAGAGAATGCGTTTCATGGGAGCGTAGGCGTTTCGATGATAGTGTCCCCTTCAGGGCCGCTGGAGTCTTCGGCGGGGGTATTCAAAATGGCTTGGAAAACCTTCGCTTGCTCCACCGTTTCAGCGATGAAGTTTTCCGCGATAATAAAGTCCAAGGTGTAGTTCGCTTGGAATTTGTCGTCCAAAGCGTCGTAGTTGTGCGCCAAGATCAGCAGCGCTTTGAAGCGCCATTCGCCTTGACCGGGCAAATTGTCAATCAGCCAGAAAATTTCTTCGTTCGAGGCCGAATGCGATCCGTCCAAGTACAAAATCAAGGCCTCATAGTAGGAAGCCTCCGCTTGCAGGACAGCCGGACCGTTCTTCTTTAATTCCGCATAGGCATTGAGCGACTTTGTGACCCAGTCTTTTTGACTCTCCTCCAATCCAGGATCGCCCCACGAAGCAAGGAAGTCCGCTTTCCGCGTGCGGCTACCCATACCGATGGTCATGGCATTGCGCGCGACATTCGCTTTGGCTTCAGTTCGAACTTCTGGGCTATTGCGTTCGTCGGCCGCAACCACTTCGGAATAGCCGTAGGCCACTTCAAGGTGCTTCAAGGCTTGGTGGCCGCGCATCATGGCCACATTGGCTTCGCGCAGCAAGCTGGGGTCATCGCTTAAGGCGAGTACGGATTCCGCTGCGATAAGCATTTCGTCGGCGTTCTTTCGGGCCGAACTAATGCGCAAAATCCACGTCCACGCATTGATGTGGTGCTCGCCCACAGGCGCTTGCGTGACCTTGCGGAAGTAGCTCAAAGCCTCCTCCGCCTTGTTGAGACGGCGCGCAGATTCGCCTGCGTAGTGGTTAGCCTTCACCGTGAAGAAGCCATCGGGGAAGCGCTTCATGTAGCGGTCAAAGCCCGCCATAGCCTCGTCAAACTTGCTGGAGCCGTACTTGTCGTAGGCCGACATGTAGGCGACGCTGTCCAATTCGCTGGCGCGGATTTGGGCAAAGTCAATGCCCTGCACCCAAGTCAAATAGTCGTCGATGCGGTTGGCCTCGTCGTAGACGCTGCGTGCCGTGGTGATGGCTTCGCGCGCCTCTGGGGTTCCAGGGTATTTCTTCACGATGTCCTGGAAGGACGCGATGGCCGCATCCAAACGCTGGTCGTTGCGTTGGGCGATGGCGATGTTCAACGCGGCGCGGCGGGCCTTTTCGGAATTGGGCACGCGGCGCATGTAGGCCTTGAAGGAGGCTTCGGCATCGCTGTTTTCGCCGCGGCGAAGCTGCGTTTGTGCCAATTCGTACTGGGCTTCGTCCGAATACTTACCGCCATAGGCGTCGTTTTCCGTGTTGGCCGCCGCGAGGGCGCGCAAGGTGGCCATCTTTTGGCTGTCCTTGCCCAACAAGCCCATACAGAGCGCTTTCTGGAATTCGGCGTAGCCGGCATAGCGGCCGTTCGCGTCTAGTCGGACTGATTTTTCATAGTACTCCTGTGCCAAGGCGTGCTTGCCGAGCAAGAAATAGAGATCCGCCAAACGCAATGTGGCATCTTCGATCTTGCGGTCCTTGCCCTTGGCATCCTGGAGGTACACCCGGAATGCCGCCGAAGCATCTTCCAAGCGGTCCAACTTGTACAAGCAGTAGGCCTTGTTGTAGAGGGCGGTGGGACGTTCGGTCAAGGTGTAGCTTCCGGGAGTTTTCAGGAAGGACTCAAATTGAGCGAGCGCCTCCTGGGCATCGCCCTTTCGGTAGGCCAATTCGCCCAACCAGAAATGGCTCAAGGCTACAAACGTCAAGTTCTGCGGATAGCCCAAGGACTTGTTGAAGTACTCTTGAGCGCCAGACCAGTCGCTGACTTGGAAGAATTCAACGGCGCGGAAGTAGGCCACACGCTGGTAGGCCTCGCGCATAGCCATCGTGCCCATACCGGTTTGAACGATGGCCTCCATAGCACGTCCGTAGTCTTTGGACGTGATGTAGAGGTTTGCCAAGTATTCATTGGCTTCGCGGCGGTGCTCCGTTTGCGGGAAGTCGCTCAGGAAACGCTTAAACATGTCAATGGCGTCGCCAAAGGGGCTCGAACTCTTGTAGGTCAGTTTAGCGGCTTGGAAGGCGGATTCTTCGAGAATGACCGGATCCTTGGCCAATTCACTCACCGCTTTGAAGGCATTGAGTGCTTCCTCCAATTGGCCCTCTTTCACATAGCAGTCGGCCAAGAGGTACAGCCCGAATTCAGACACCTGACCCGCGTTGCTGGAAATCTTGTTCAAGGCCTGAATCGCCTCTTTGTAATGCCCGGTCTGCGCATTGACCACCCCGAGCTGGTAGTAGTCGTCGGCGGTCATTTTTCCGCCCAAATCGCGGTGCATCGCCAAGTAGGGCAAGGCTTCGGGATAGCGCTTTTTCTTGTAGAGGCTTTGGCCAATCAGTTTGGCAATCTCTGGAGTGCGCTTGGCCGTGGCGTTCTTGAGCAAGGATTCACCCAGCTTCAACAGCTTGTCGTCCAAGCCTTGACGCGCATAGATTTGGGCCAAATAGTACGGAACGACCATGCCGAACTCTTCGTGGTTCTGCAAAGGCTCCAAGTTCTCCATCGCCGTCACATCGTTGGTGTCCAAGTACGCGATGTGGCCGTAGTAGTACTGGGCCGAAGCCGCAATGGGGTACTTGGTGGCTTTCGCCGCGGCCAATTGCGGACGGGCCAAATCGTACTCTTCCAACAAGAAATGCGAATAGCCGAGCTTGAATTGCACTTCGGCGCGTTCCGCCTTGGGCAGATAGAGACCGTCTAGGCGGCGCAGCCAATCGCGCGCATCGTTGTAGCGGCGGCGGTTGAAAGAATATTCGGCCATCTCCAAAACGGCTTCCTTGCGGCGGGCCGTGCTGGGGTACGCATCTAGGAAAGCCAGTACTTGGTCGCCCGCATCGCGGTTGAGCAATCGCACCGCGCAGATGGCTTTAAAGAAAGCGGCCTGCTCGGCCAAATCGGTTTGTGCATCCACGGATTGGAGGACTTCCCCGAAGCCTTCCGCGGCGGGAGCGTAGAGCGCTCGGTCGAACAAACCTCGGCTATCCGCGTAGATGGATTGGGGGGTGGCGTGGGAGAAGGGAGCCTGGCCATGAGCCGCTGCGGCCCCGACCAAGAACGCTAGTAGAAGTAATCTTCGCATCATTGTCAGTAGCATAAAGGTAGTCCGGACCACGAAAATCCTGTTAATTTGTGGCATAAACCATGCCTATGTCCTCTTCAAACCCCATCCTATCCCTCAAAAATGCGGACATTTATCAAGGTGACCATCTGATTTTGAACCAGATAAACCTTGAAATGCAGCAAGGCGACTTCGTGTATTTGATCGGCGCGACCGGTTCCGGAAAGTCCTCTTTGCTGAAAACATTGTACGCCGACCTGCCTTTGACGGTGGGTGAAGGGCAGTTAGTGGGCTACGATTTGCGCGCGTTGAAGGATTCGGACATTCCTTTTTTGCGCCGAAACTTGGGCATCGTCTTCCAAGATTTTCAATTGCTGATGGACCGAAGCGTCTTTGACAACCTCGACTTTGTCCTTCAAGCGACCGGCCAGAACAACAAATCGGAAAATGCGGACCGCATCCAACAGGTGCTCAAGCGCGTGGGCATGGCCACCAAAGAGCACAAGATGCCATTCCGTCTGTCCGGCGGGGAACAACAGCGCGTCGCCATTGCGCGGGCGCTCTTGAACAACCCCCCACTCATCCTCGCGGATGAGCCGACTGGTAACTTGGATCCGCACACCTCGGAGGAAATTATGCACTTGATGGAAGAAATTTCGGCATCCGGTCGCACCATCCTCATGGCTACGCACGACTATGCCTTGCTGCTCAAATTCCCGCACCAAACGTGGAAATGCGCCAATGGCAGCATCAGCAGCACGGTGCAGCGCACACTTTAAGCCAGAAGTTTCGCTAGGGAGCTCGGTTCCGTCAAAGGACGGCGGGCCGCTTTGACTGCCTCCGCTCGCTGGGCATCCCATGGGCTTTTTGCCGCGGCTTCCACAGCCTCTGCCAGACTTTCCGGGCTGTCGTACGTGAAAATGCCCATTTCCGGCGTCCAATCAAGTCCTTGTACTGCGGTTTCGTGTGCCACAATCCAACGCGCCTGGTACAGCGCTTGAATGAGTTTAAGCTTAAGGCCCAAGCTGTGTTCCGCGTGGACCAGGACCATCGACGCATCCTGGAAAGCCTGAGCCATCGCCGCATCGTCGGGTCGGTCGAGGATCTGCACGCCGATGTTCCTTGCGAGCTGGCGCAAATCGTCGGAAAAGTCATGCCCCGCCCAGGTGACGGCTACCGGGAGATTGGCAGTCCAGCGAGCAGCGCGCTCGTTCTCCACGACCGAAAATTTCCCGGGAACCAGGAGGCTTATTTGGGCAGCGGGCTGTTCAGGTGGGGTACCGGAAAAGCGCTTTTGAGGGGGGACCACAGTGGCGGCAGTCCCTCCCATCGCCTGCCAGGCCTGAGCGTCCCCGGCTGTCAAGGTCCACACGGGACCTGCCCAGCGCTTCGCCAGGGCGCGCTCCCAACGCAGCAGCTTCGCCGCCTCCCAGCGCAAATACGCCCGCTTGAGCCCGGTCGAATAGCTCGCCAAACTCTGGTAGTACTGGGCCTCCGGGTTGTGCCAACGCAGGATAGCGTCTTTGGGGAAGTTGAGACCCGTTAGGTGTGTGCCTTGGACGATGTGCGTTCCTTGCGCTGTGGCGAGGGCCTCTTGAAGCACCCGGGTGCTGCGACTCCCCACGATGTAAGGCCGGCTCCACGAAAGGATGGCCCAAGGGTTGCGGCAGTAGGTCTTGAACTGCACACCCGAATGCTCACTCAATCTAAGCGCTTGGGCGTGGGCTAGGGCCGTCTTGGTGGTGGCATGCAAAACCACCTGGTAGCCAGAGTGTAGGAGGTTTTCGACTTGCCCTGCCACTTCCAAGGTGCCACCGTAGGGCGGCGGTTCCAGGCGGTCCATGGACCAGACGTGCACCGTCTTTTCTCCGTTCAACCGGCGAATCAGCTCATTCCACGTCTCTTTTTCGTGGTCCCAGTGGTAGCGGTGGGCCGCTTGCTGGGCGGCTTGAACGGCGCGGCGGTAGGCTTCGGGTTGGAGGAGCTCGTTTGCAGCACTCAAGATGGCTTCGGGCGTCGTTTCTGGGATGACGCGACCGGCCGCGCCGAGGTGCGCGGCGACTTCGACCAGGTTGCTGGCGATGACGGGGATGCCCGCTTGGAAGTAGTCAAAGAGTTTGTTGGGCAGGCTCCAGCGGTAGTTCCGGCTTTTGGGCTTGTCCAGAGAGAACCCGAGGTGGGCGGCTTGGGTGTAGCGGAGCAGTGCCTCGCGCGGCACGCGACCGATGAAGCGGACTTTGGCATCTGTCCAGCCCTGGGCATCTGCGCTGCGCTGGAGGTGGGGTAAGGCGTCGCCGGAACCGACGATGAGCAGTAAGGCCTTGGAGTCTTGGCCTACCGCTTCAAGGAGTTCTTCCGCCCCTCGGTCGATGTTGATGCCTGCGCCTTGAAGGATCCAAATGGGGCGGTCTGTGGGAAGGTTGAGTTCGCGGCAAGCCTCCAAGCGGCGGGCTTCCTGGTGGTCGTCTCCGGTCGGCGGGAAGGGCAGACCTTCCTCGGGGAGGAGGGGTACATTTCGGACTACTTGGAGCGACTGCCCATATTCGGCATAGTAGGCCTGTGCAATACTGGTATTGACGGTGATGCCTGCGGTGATGCGGGGAAAGCAGCGCTTTTCCACCCAGCGCCAAAGGCCTTGAATGAAGGGGCGCGATTCGAGCTCCGGGGCGCCTAAAAAGTACTCGTGGCTGTCGTAGACCAGGGCTTTAGCACGGCGGCGCGCCCAGTAGGCGTTGGGCCAGAGGGTGTCGAGATCGTTGGCCAGATAGACGTCTGGTTTTTCCCGAAGCAAGACATCCCACAAGCGCCATTGAAATTCGAGGTAGAACAGGGGGCCTTTGTGGAAGCGGCAGGCGAAGCGTTCGGTGCGGTAGGGGCGTGTCAGCGGGGCGGGATTGGGGTAGGTTCGGCCCACGAGCACGACCTCATAGCCCATCTCCTGCCAAACCATGCAGCTGCGGTGCACGCGCTGGTCCGAATGCAAATCGTTGATAACCGCTAACACGACTTTAGGCATAGGCACGAAGGTAGGCCAAAGCCTCGGCTATCTTTGCGGCCATGGATCCCCGCGGGCTGCAGATTGCCGATTTTACCTACGACTTGCCGGATGCGCGCATTGCGCAGTTTGCCGTCGAGCCTCGGGACGCCGCCAAATTGCTGGTGTATGCCCAGGGGGCTGCTCCGAAGCACGTACAGGTTCGGGACATCGCATCCGCTCTGGAGGCCGTGGATTTTTTGAGCGGGGGACACCTGGTATTGAACGAAACCCGCGTCGTTCAGGCCCGACTGTACTTTCCTCGGGGCGAGGGCCAGCCGTTTGAGCTGTTTTACCTCAGTCCAGCAAGCGGTTCCGTCGAGGAGGCCATGGCCGCGACGGGCGAACTCATCGCCCGCTGCAAAGTGCGCTTTTCCAAGAAATGGAAGGCGGATCGCGTGCTAGAACTCGATGGGCTCCAGGCCGAACGCCTCAGCGTCGAAGGCGATGTGTCCGTCGTGCGCTTTTCCTGGAGTACGGGCGCTACATGGTCCGAAATTTTGGAGGAGCGCGGAAACCTCCCCCTTCCTCCCTACATGCAACGTGCGGCCGAAGCGGCCGATGCCGAGCGCTACCAAACGGTCTATGCTCGAGCGGAAGGCTCGGTCGCGGCCCCAACTGCAGGCCTTCATTGGACCACCGAGCGTTTGGACGAGGTGGTAGGCCTTGGCTGGGACCTGCAGCGGGTAAAGCTGCACGTGGGGGCCGGAACCTTTCAGCCGGTTTCGTCGGACCAGATGGGCGAACACCCCATGCATGCCGAAGAAATTCACGTATCCCTTGAGACCATCGAGGCTCTCCGCGATGGCCGGCCCATCTGGGCCGTGGGCACTACGGCGGCCCGTACGCTGGAGAGCGTGTTCTTGCTCGGACGCATGGCGCGGGCGGGCTGGGAACTCCCCTCCCTCCTTCCGCAATGGGCCGCTTACGATGCAGGATTGCCGGAGTGCAGCCGCGAGGAGGCCTTGGAGGCCTTGGCCCAGTACCTGCGCAGCCGCGGTATGAAAGGCTACCAAGGGCAAACGCAGATTCTGATTGCGCCGCCCTACCGCTTTCGGATGGTCGACCTCTTGATGACCAATTTTCACCAACCTCAGAGCACCTTGCTCTTGCTCGTCGCTTCGGGCATTGGCTCGGTTTGGAAGGATCTGTACACCGAAGCGCTCCAAAAGGACTACCGCTTCCTTTCCTACGGCGACGCCTGCTTGTTCCGAATTCGCTAAGGCGCTTACTTGGGCAGGTGTTTCGTTCGACGCTAGCCGTTTGTACCGGAGCGTGGACGAATGTGAATAGAGGGCGAACCATCTTGCGCCCATGTTTTACCGATCTAGCATCCTAGCTCTACTGTGCATTCTTTTCGGGAGTCCGCTCTGTGGGCAGGAGGTAGATTCGGTTCGTATTCTTTGGTGGAATGTCGAAAATGCCTTCGATACGGTTGACGACCCCTTGACCTACGACGAGGAATTCACCCCCGGAGGAACCAAGGCGTGGAGCTCCTACCGCTTTTACCGGAAAGTGACAGCCCTGGCCAAGGGTTTGCGTGCCGTAGCGGGGAGCGATAGTCCCGATTTTATTGGGCTTTGCGAAGTGGAATCGCCGGCGGTCATGGACGCCTTGATGCGGCGGCTTCCTTGGGAATGGCCGCTCTGGCAGTACTACGAGGAAGGGCCTGATGCGCGGGGCATCGACATCGTGGTGCTTTACCATTCGGAGCGGTGGGAACTCGTCACAGCGGGACAGATTGCTAACGAAGCCGTGGAACGTTCGCGATCGGCCGTTATGACCACGTTCGTGCGGCGTGAAGCGCCCTTGGACACCTTGGTCTTGAGTTGGTGGCACCTGCCCTCAAGGCGGCGATCCAATCCGGCCTACCGGCAGTCCTCTCTGGCGAGCTTTGCCCGGGATGGGCCCTCGGACTTCATTTTGGGCGATATGAACAGCGATCCGCGGGGGCCGTTGGCCGGCTGGATGGAGGCTTTGGGCTATGGACACCTACCGCAAATGGGGCCCTGGGGTACCTATGCATTCGGGCAAAAATGGAGCCACCTGGACAGTGTGTGGAGGTGTTCATCTTCCTCATGGCAAGGGATTTACAAGGTGTTTTCGTTTGGACTGAGTGAGAATACCGCAGGCCAACTCTCTCTTAAACCCACCTTTTACGCAGGAACCTACTACGGAGGCGCATCCGACCACCTTCCCTTGCGCATCTGTGTACACAAGTAGGGGGGAGTGTCGTACATTTAGGCTTTGAATCCTACACGATTATCCATATGAAAAAGTTTTTATCGCTTTCTATCCTCGCTTTGGTGGCTGCCAGCTGCACCAAGCCTGAGCCTGAGCCAACTCCTGAGAAGTACATCACGGACGATTTGGTGGTGACGGAAGACCAGAAGGCTTTCTTGATCGAGACCACAGGTACCTGGTGTCAGTACTGCCCCAACGGTGCCGCTTTGATGTTGAAAGAACAGCGCCGCTACAACGTAGAGGGCGACAGCAACATTCGCGTAATTGGTTTTGCCTCGCACACCGGCGATTTGTTGGAGACGCCTGTTCAAACCTTGTTGAACAATGCCTTCCCCACGAGTGGCGTACCCAACTTTTACGTCAATAATGCGGATGCGGGTCAAAGCATTGCAGGCCCCACGGCCGCTGCCTTGAGCGGAACACCTGTCGTAGGCGTTGCGCACGTACACCACGAGAATGCTTCGGGTGATACGGTGATCGTAGACGTCAAGGTTCAATTCTTCGAAGACAGCAAGAACAAGTCCTACTTCGTGCAGAGCTACTTGTTGGCCACGGGCATTGAAGCACGTGAGTACACGGTGAACGGCATGCCCGTTAACCTCAACCAAGTCTCTTCCGTACCCATCGTTACGACGGGTTCAGGCGTGACGCCTTCTACCTGGGCTGTAGATACAGTTGGTAAGAAGTCTGGAGACATTTACACCCACGATCACGTGCCCGTGGTTTCTGGTGTGACTGATTTTGAGTGGGGTGTCACTTTGGATACCGTTAACCCCTTGGGCCGCTCGTACTTCAAAGGCGACATCTTCGGCTCTAAGTACACACCTATCCAGATCAAGCTTCCCAAAGTACTTCCCTCCGTTCCTGGTGTAGAGTATGAAGTGGTGACCATCATCTGGTCAGAGCGCTTTGACGGAACTGCTGGCGTGCTCTTCGTCAACGGTTACGAGGGCTAAAAAGCTCCTGCCTCTAAAAGACAACGCCCCGCATCTGCGGGGCGTTTTTTTTGCCTACATGCGGCCTCGCGGGAGTGCTCAGGAGGACGCGGGCCTAAGGTAGGTTAACCAACCCGGGTCGCTGCCTACGTAGGCGGCACAGGGCATGAAGCCCAACGAACGCAAAAGGCGCTGGGAATGGTGATTTTCGGGATGGTGCTGCGCATACAGCCCGCCGAGCTGCTGTGCATCCGCCCAGGCGAGAACGGCCATGCCGGCTTCAGTTCCATATCCCTGGTTCCAATGTTGATGGTGCCACCGAAGTCCAAAGTCGATGCCATGGGACCCCTTTCGAAATCCGCACCACCCAAGGCATTCACCGTCGCTTCGGCGAAAGACCCACCAGCGGCCAAAGCCGTGCTGTTCAAAGTGGCGGTAGTTCTGCACAAAGGCCTCTGCTTCCGCCACGTCCTTAAACGGCAAATCCCCGGTCCATTGAAGGACTCGGGGATCTGCGTTGAGGGTATGGAGGTATTCGCCGTCGCCGGCTTCCCAGGCTCTAAAAAGGAGTTCGGGGTGCTCCGGTTGCATTATTTGTCCATGCGGCGCATGCGGCGGTTGCCCGCTTCTTTTTGGGCTTCCATCATGTCGTTCATGCGCTTTTGAAACTTGGAGGTCTTGCCACTCGCTTTGTTAGCCATGAGCTGAGCGTGGATGGCTTCCTCGTCGATGAAGAACTTTCGGATCACCCATTGCTGGCCAAAGATCAAAATGTTACTCACGAAGTAATAGAAGGACAGACCCGATGCGTAGTTGTTGAACCACACCAAAAGCATTACCGGCATCAGGTACTGAATGATGAGCATTTGCTGCTGCATCATGCTGTTGCCCGACTGCGGCGTCATGGAGTTGTTGAACTTGGTGTATAAATAGGTCGAGATGGCCATGAGGATGGTGAATAAGCTCACGTGATCGCCGTAGAAGGGGATGCTGAACCACTGCCCAAATTCAAAGACCGAATCGTAGGCCGACAAATCGTCCGCCCATAGGAAAGATTGCTGGCGCAGTTCGATGCTCGCTGGGAAGAAGCGGAACATAGCGATGAGGATGGGGAACTGAAGCAACTGAGGAATACAGCCTCCCAAGGGGTTTACACCCGCCTTTTGGTAGAGGGCCATGACTTCTTGCTGCTTCTTCACCGCGTCACCGTCTTTGTGGCGCTCGTTGATTTCGTCGAGCTCCGGCTTAAGGACCCGCATCTTCGCCATGCTCTTGTACGAGGAGAAGGTCAAGGGGCTCAAAACGAGCTTGATAATCAGGGCCATCAAGAAAATGATGAAACCGTAGTTCCAGCCAAAATCGTCAAAGAAGTTGAACATGGGAATGACCGCTCCTTTTGAAATCCAGCCAAAGATGCCCCAGCCGAAGGGGATGATCTCGTCAAAATGCTGATCATAGGCCTTCAGGATGTTGTATTGGTTGGGACCGTGGTACCACAAGCCCGTGGCATGTACCCCACCGTTGCTGCCCGCCAAGGTGAGTTCGGAACGGAACAACCGGGTGTGGCCCGTATCGCTCACTTCGGGCGTCTTCGTCACCAGATGTGCGGTCGTGAACGGCGTCTCCGTAGAAAAAATGCTGGCGAAATACTGCTGCTTGTGCGCTACCCAGCCTATGTTGCTGACGGTTTCGTCGTCGTCGCGGCCGTCGCTCAGGTAATCGTCTGATTCATCTGCGGCATCCCAGAAGTAGGTGGAAGTGTTCTGGGCTTCGTTCTCTAAGCTCTTCTCGTTCCGAATTCCATCCTGCTTCCAGTCCAAGGTCACATTGGCCGCTCCCTCTAAGTCCAGGGTCCAGGTCAAGCCATAGCCTTCCCCCAAGGTGTAGGTCCACGTGGTGGCGCCCGAGGTCATTGTGAGGCTTTGGCTTCCGTCCGTGCCACTCGCTAAGAGTCCGGTAAATACGCCTTCGTGTGCGCCCGCCATCGACTGTCGGCCGTTGACGAGGTAGAGGTCTTCGCCGTTGTAGCGCTTGTAGTCCTTGAGTTGGACCTGCTGGAGTTGCGCTCCAGCGGTCGTGAACGTGTACTTCACCACGTCGTTCTCCAGGACAAAGGTTTCAGGGGCAGGTGCGGTGCTGTCGACGACCATCACCTCAGCGGGAACCGCATCCGAAATGGGCTGTGCCTCAGGAGTTTCTTCAACTACGGCAGCTGCGGCTTCCTGCTCGGGGGCATCGGGCTGAAGCTCGGAGGCCCAAAAGCTCATACCGAACAAAATGGCTGCAATCAGTACGAAGCCAATGATTTGATTGCGATCAATCGATTTTTCTTCCAACATATCAGGAATTCTTGTGGGTCATAGCCGCAGCTACAAAGGCCACGAACAAGGGGTGGGGATTGGCCACCGTGGATTTGTATTCGGGGTGGAATTGGACGCCCACAAACCACGGGTGGTTCGGGATTTCCACAATTTCAACCAAACCCGTTTCGGGATTGGTACCGGCGGCTACCATGCCGGCAGCTTCCAGATCCGCCTGGTAGGCGTTGTTAAATTCAAAACGATGGCGGTGACGCTCCGAAATGGTGGCGCGTCCGTAGAGGCTTCGGCTAATCGTGCCCTCTTTTAAGGCACAATCGCAAGCGCCCAAACGCATGGTGCCGCCCATATCCGTCACTTTCTTCTGCTCATCCATGAGGTCAATGACCGCATGGGGTGTTTGGGGATTGACTTCGCTGGAATTGGCCTCCGAAAGGTTCAGCACGTTACGTGCATACTCAATGACCGAGGCCTGCATGCCAAAGCAGATGCCCAAGAAGGGAATGCCCTCCTCACGGGCAATGCGGACCGCTTCAATTTTTCCTTCAAAGCCACGTGCGCCAAATCCTGGGGCAACCAGCACACCATGCAATCCCTCCAAGGCCGCTTTCGCATTGGCGGGGGTTAAGTTTTCTGAGTGAATCCAACGCACTTCCACTTTGCTGCGGTTTTCCGCGCCGGCATGAATGAGGGCTTCGGAGATGGATTTGTAGGAGTCCTTCAGCTCTACGTATTTGCCAATCAGGCCAATTTCCACTGTAGAACCGGGGCTTTGGAGACGGTCCAAAAAGTCGCTCCAGCGCGTCATGTCGGGGCTGCCCGCGCTGGGTAAGCCCAATTTCTCCAGTACCACGCCATCCATGTTCTGCGCCAACAAGAGCTGGGGCACTTCGTAGATGGTTTTGGCATCCAAGGACTCAATAACTGCATCCGGAGTTACGTTGCAGAACAGCGCCAACTTGCGCTTGATATCGTCCCCCAAGGCATGCTCCGAACGGCAAACCAAGATGTCCGGCTGTACGCCACTTTCCTGAAGCACTTTCACGGAGTGCTGGGTAGGCTTGGTCTTCAATTCACCCGTAGCGCTCAAGAAGGGCACCAAGGTCAAGTGAATGCTCACGCAGTTCTTGCCGAGCTCCCAACGGAGCTGGCGAACGGATTCGATGTAGGGTAGCGCCTCAATATCGCCCACCGTGCCTCCGATTTCCGTAATGACAATTTCGTATTCGCCACTTTCGCCCAAGAGCTGCATGCGGCGCTTGATTTCATCGGTAATGTGCGGGATGACCTGCACCGTCTTGCCCAAATAGTCTCCACGTCGCTCCTTGTCAATCACGTGCTGGTAGATCCGGCCTGTGGTGACGTTGTTGGCCTGAGACGTAGGGCGGTTGAGGAAGCGCTCGTAGTGGCCCAAATCTAAATCCGTCTCAGCGCCGTCATCTGTTACATAGCACTCACCGTGCTCGTACGGATTCAGCGTTCCCGGATCAATGTTGATGTAGGGATCGAACTTCTGAATGGTCACGGAATAACCCCGTGCTTGCAGGAGATTGGCGAGCGAAGATGCCACAATGCCCTTCCCCAAGGAAGAGGTGACCCCGCCGGTAACGAAGATGTATTTGGTGTTTGATGCCATGAACGTGTGGGTTCCGGCAAAGTTAGGGTTTTAAAACGCGTAGCTCAACATCAAAGTCGGCATAAACGGCAATTGATTTACACGCTTAGCACGGGGCGTGTCGTAGTAGAAAATATTGGCGCGGTTGTACAAGTTGGTGGCCGCCAACGCCATTTCCAATTTCTGCGTTTTGCTGATTTCCCACGCTTTTTTGGCGGTAAAATCCAATCGGTGGTAATCAGGCAAGCGCTGGCTGTTCAAGTCCCCGTAGAGGATGCCCATCTGGCCGTTCGCCGTCGTGTAGGGGTAGTCGATAAAGGGCTGTCCCTGAGGATCGGTGAAGGGTTGAAGTTCGTAATAGCCCTTGATGGGTGTGAAAGGAAAGCCCGATCCGAAGTTCCATCGCAGGTTGATTTCCCAATCCTTCTCGCCCTTGAATGCCATCAAAAGGTTGACGTTGTGGCGACGGTCAAATTGGGGCGCGTAGGTCGTCACCCCATCAAAACGCGTCACTTTACCCAAGGAGTAGACCCCCCAGAAGTACCAATGCTTGTCTTCGTACGTCAGCAAGGCGTCGATACCGCGCGCCAAACCGGTTTCCACCATAAAGTCCTTGCGGAGGCGTTCGGGCTGGGATTCATAGACGGGAATGTCGTCGTAAATCTTGTAGCGGTTGACGTTGGTAATTTGATTGAAGCGCTTGACATAGCCCTCCAATTCCAAAGTCCAGCGACCCACCACGTTCCATTCGCCCCCAAAGACCAGGTGATCCGCCGTCTGCAGCTTGGTGCTCAAAGGCTTGCCATTGAACTCACTGGGGAGGTCGTCTGCGCCGCTCAGGAATCCGTAAAAGAGGTTGACCACATCGCGGTCGCTGTTAGCGGCCACAAGGTTTTGCGAGTAGCGACCCGCAGAAAATTTAAAGCGCAGGTATTCCGTCGCATTGTACTTCAAGCCCAATCGCGGCTCCACGCGCACCACCGCCAGCGAACCGTAGTTGTGCAAGCGCAGTCCGGGCTGAATGAGCCAGCGGCCTTCTTGGCGCTTGTAGTCCAGGTAGCCGCCGAGTTCCGTCGTGTTTTGTTCTTGGTCGAGCGTTCGGCCCACCGAATTGGTGTACTGGTACTTGGTGTGGTAGCCCACGAATTCCAAACCGTATTTAAACTCATCGTACTTGCGCAGCAGGTACGTGAAGTCCAAACCGCCGTTGAAACCGTCGATTTGGCTTTCGCGCGGACGGTTCTCCAACTCCGTTGAATGGATGAAGTACTGGCTTTGGGCCAAATGTCCTTCGATAATCGTACCGGAGGAGGCAGGCACCACCAAGAAATCACCGCCATAGCCGGTCGCATTCCACTGAATGGCCTTGTCGCCCGCGAAACGAACCGCGTCGGAGAAGTTGAATCCAAAGAGGTTGGCCTTGTTACCGCCCGCCGATTCCACGGTGTACTTGCCGTACACGTCCGTGAATTGGAACGGCAAACCGCCGTATTCGGTCGCCACATAGGGGTAGATCACAGGCGCAATGGCATCCAAGTACGACGTTTTTGCTGATACCAGGAGAGAGCTGGGCGCCAGACCGTCTTTTCCACGTTGTCCAATGGGCAGTTCGAGCAAGGCCTTGGTCATGTAGGTAGAGGCACTCACTTTGCCCGCGATGCGTTGGCGGTTGCCGGAGCGCGTGCGGATGTCCATGACGGACGAATTGCGACCGCCGTATTTGGCGCCAAAACCTGCCGTATAGACGTCGGCTTTTTGAAGAATATCCGTATCAAACACCGAGAAAAATCCAATGCTGTGGAAGGGATTGTACAGAATCATCCCGTCGAGCTTGACGAGGTTTTGGATGGGTGCGCCGCCTCGAATGTAGAGCTGTCCGCCCTGGTCGCCTGTGGTAATGACACCGGGCAACACCTGCAAGGCCCGCATCAAATCAGGCTCCCCACCAATGGAGAAGGTGGTGATGGATTTGGGGCTCAGTTGCACCACGGCAGTGGCAACCTTGGTTTGCTGTTCCTGGCGCTTGACGTCAATGACCACGTCTTCGAGGACGACCGTGGATTCTTCCAGCAGAAAGCGCTCAAAACCGATTCGGCCCGCCTTGACGCTAATGCTGCGCGTGATGTCCTTGAAGCCCGCCATTTTGACCGTCACGTCGTACGTGCCCACGGGAATGCCATTGATTTGGAAGTAGCCGTCCGAATTGGTGTAGGCCGAAAGCGCCTGGGCCAAGCCCGCTTTGGCATCCGCATTTACAACCACTAACGCATACTCCAAGGGCATCTGAGAACCATATTCTTGCACGCTTCCTCGCAGGCCACCTGGTAGCGAGCTCTGCGCAATTACCTGAAAACCAGCCGTGAAAAATAAAAACGCGTAGAGGCTAGTACAGAATTTTGAAAAGGAGCTCATGAAGGATGTCAGATTCAGATAAATGTGGGGCGCCCATGCCTTTGGCTTGGCGATCGGCCTCGCGAAGATACCCCACGATGCGCAGGAGTTTGGCAGGGGGGTAATTCTGGGCCATGCGGGCCACATCGCGAAGCGCGAATTCGGAGATTTTTAGGGCCGAACAGGCCATGCGCGGGTTTTTGTCAGGAAGCGCTCCATAGACCAATGCCTTGGAGAAATTGCCGTAGAGCAAGGACAGCGTGACGACGAGCGGATTGTTTTTGGGGTTCTGCCCCATGGATTTGGCAATGCGGTAGGCTTGGGTCACATCCTTAGCCGCCAGGGCCTTGATCAACTCAAACGTATTGAATTCGCGGCTGATGCCGGTTCGTTCTTCCACGGTTTGTGCGGTGATTTCACCTCCTGGCCCCAAGACAGCGATCATTTTCTCCAGCTCGTGGTAGATGCGCGATAGGTCAGCACCGATGTATTCCGCCAACAGCGCAGCAGCTTTGCCGCTGATTTTCAGACCCATGGACTGGGCCTGCTGCTCCACCCAACTGGGCACTTGGTTGTCGTAGAGTTTGGGGAACTCCAGATACACTCCATCGTGCTTTTGCAGGGCTTTGTACAAGGCTTTGCGCTTGTCCAACTTCTTTCCGCTCAGCGCAATGGCAAGAACTGTACTGGGTTGAGGCTGCTCGACGTAGGCGGAAAGGGCTTCAAGATCCTTGAGATTTTGGGCTTCTTTGACCAGGACCACCGTGCGCTCCGCCATCATGGGGAAGCGTTTGGCCTCGGACATAACGGTACCGGCATCGGTATCCCGCCCATAGAGCACCGTCAGGTTGAAATCGCGCTCGTGCTCCTCCAGAGTTTCTTGGCTGAGAACGTCCATGGCGCGGTCCATGAAGAAGGTCTCATCGCCGCCAAACACATACAGGGGCCGAAAGCTCTTCTGCTTCCATTCGCGCTGCAAAGAATCTAGGGTGACGGCCATGCTTCAAAAGTACGGAAAGATGGCCCCTCTGAGGGTCAACGGTGGTGGTAAGGCTCGTTGTTTAATATGGTCCAGGCCCGGTAGAGTTGTTCGGCAAATAGCAGCCGAATTAAATCGTGCGGAAAGGTCATCGCCCCCAGCGCCAACTCGCCCTGCGCTTGCGCCCGAAAGGCATCAGAAAACCCATAGGCGTCCCCTACGGCGAATACCAGGCGTTTGGGCCCTTGGTTCATCCACTTTTGGAACTGCTTGGCAAAGCCATTGCTCGTGCAGGTTTTCCCCCGTTCGTCCAGGAGCACCAGCAGATCCCCAGGCTTCAAGGCCTCTAGTTGCTTGTCCCGGTGGTTAACCGCTTGAATGGAAAACTTACCATAGCGCTGTATCCGCGGCATAAAATGCGCCAGCCCTTCTTTGACATAGGCTTCTTGGGTATCCCCGACGACGAGCAGAACGATTTCCATGGCTTAAACTTACCTTGCAAAGGTGAAACACGAAGGACGAAATCTTCAAGCAAAAGCCGCAAAACAAGCCAAACGCATCAAGCTTCCGCTTTTTGAAGGCTTGAGCCTGTATGACGTGGCCACCTTTTTCTGGCGGGGCATGATTGAAGGCGCCGTACCCAGCCGGGCATCCGCCATCAGTTTTTCCTTCTTTTTGGCACTTTTTCCCGGTGTTATCTTCCTTTTCACCCTCATTCCTTTCATACCCTTAGAGGGCTTTCAGAATCAGCTCTTTGACCTGCTGCGCGAATTCCTACCGCCCAATTCCTTCGATGCAGCGTACACCACCATCAACGACATCTTGACGATCAAGCGCGGGGACCTCTTGAGTGTCACCATTGTGGCCACCCTCATTTTCTCCACCAACGGCACGCTTTCGTTGATCGGCAACTTTGGATTGACTATTCACAAGCTCAACGTTCGGGGCTTTTGGTCGCAGTACATCGCGGCACTCGCCTTGACGGTAGCGCTTTCCGTCCTCTTGCTGCTCGGCATTTCGTTGATTTTGGTGTCGCAATCCTTCCTCTCCCACTACATTCAGGACGAAATTCTGGGCATTCCCTTGGCGAACTTACTGATTTGGGCCCGAAATTTCATCGTCCTCACCATCATCCTCTTGGCTATTTCCATGCTCTTTTACTTTGGACCTATGCGCTCTGCGCCGTGGCGCTTCGTAAGTCCAGGAGCCATCCTAGCGACGCTTTTGGTGGTAGCCTCTTCTACCCTATTTGGCCTCTATGTGACCTACTTTTCCACCTACAACCAGTTCTACGGTTCCATTGGCACCCTGCTCATCATCCAGCTCTGGATCTACGTGAACGCCATGGGACTTCTCATTGGATTTGAACTCAATGCCAGTATGGCGGAAGCAAAAAACCGCGTATCTTCCACCCACCTGAACGAAAATTAGACAAGCAAAACACTATGAAAAAAATCATTCTCGCGATTGCACTCCTGTTGGGAGGCAACTTGATGGCCCAGAGCGCTGACGGTATCCTCGGCGTATGGTGGAACGAAGAAAAGGACGGCAAAGTAGAAGTCTACAAAGTCGGCAATGAGTACCGCGGCCGCGTGGTGTACGTGAAAAACAACACCAACCCCGACGGAACCTCTCCCAAAAAAGACAATGAAAACCCCGATCCCAAATTGCGCAGCCGCGTGATCCAAGGCACGACCATCCTCACCGGATTGAAGTACGATGCCGGCGACAAAGAATGGGCGGGCGGGACGATTTACGACACCAAGTCGGGCAATACCTACGATTGCTACGCCTATCTACAGAAAGATGGTACGCTTTACTTTAAAGGCTACCTCTTGGGCATGCGCTTCATTGGTCGCTCAACGACCTGGACGCGCGCCAACTAATTTTTGGTAACTCTCCATCAACTGCGCCCCTACGGAAGTGGGGGCGTATTTTTTTTCCTCTGCGTCAAGGCTGGCCACCTCTATGCCACGTTCCCAGAGATCTAAGATTCCCGCTGCGATTCCCTTGGCGCTAAGTTCCACCCGCAGCCCACGATCCTCTGTTACCCAGTGCTCAAAGGCGGGAATGTCACTCACCACCACTGGCAGTCCACTGTGCAGGGCCTCCAGCACCACAATGCCAAAGGTCTCCGTCTTGCTCGGTTGGACAAAGAGGTCTGCCGATACGTATTCACGGTGTAAGTCCTCTACGCCCATGGCGCCTAACCAGGTGACGCTGTCCGAAATGCCCAAACCATGCGCCAAGTCTTGCAAGCGCTTCATCCGTCCTCCGTCCCCCACATGGCGGTAGGTCCATTCCACCTCTGGGTGTTGGCGTTTTAGATCGGCTAGCGCCTCCAACACCAGGTCGACGCGTTTAATACGTGCATTGGCGGGAATAAGGGAAGCTACGCCTAGCAAGGTGATTTTTGCCGCTTTTGGGGAAAGTGTCCGCGCAACGTGCGGAAACCGCTCCAGGTTTACCGCGTTGGGAATCACGTGAAACTTACTGGCCCCAATAGCCGGCAAGGCGGTTTGCAGTTCGGCCTTTAAGTGCTCACTCACCGGATGAATGGCACTGGCAAATTGGTAGGCGGTCCGAACGCGCTTGCCAAAGAGCTTGTGCTTGGTCCAGCGGCCCGCTTTGGACCAATGTTCCGTGATGGCATAGGGAATGTTCCATCGGCGACCAAGCTGCTCTGCGAGCAATCCAGCTGGGAAAACCACTTGGGCGTGCAAGGCCGACGGGGTCAGAAGGCCCGTTTTCTTCGACCACTTTTTCGCAATCAAATTGGCCGCCCAAATGGGAGTGTGGTACAGGGTCTTCCACATGCGGGACCGAACCTTCAGAATGTGCTCGCCCGCGTCGCCCCGCTCCCAACTTACGTCCAAAACTTTGGGACCTAGGGCCATGTCCACAAAGAGCAGCTCGCAGTCCGCGCCGGCCGCTTTGGCGGCCAACCATTGGGCACGAATGAAGTTCCCTCGAATGGGATTTTGGTCGTCAGGGTACCAGTACGTGAGCCAGAGAATCATGCGCGAAGACGGCTAAAAAGTTTCACCAAAAAGGTACGCAAGTCTGGTGCCAAACCCAAGAAGCGTAGCCCCAGCCAGGCCCACAGGCTATGCAGGCCAACTTCTAACACAGGATAGAGGACTTGGTTCCCAATGGGGAGGGTTTCAATTCGAGTTCTCGGTAGCGGGATACCAAATTGATCCCGACTTGGACCGTCAATCCATGCCCAAACGAGGGCATGCAGGCCGATACCCCCCATCAACCAAAGGCAGGCCTTTATAAAGCCTACGCCAAGCCACACATGACCCGTCAAACGGTGTAAGGCCCAAAGTTTCACCGCGTTGTAGAGCACCATGGAAAGGAAGATGACTTGGGCCGCCCCCGTTACGCCGTGCTCCGGGATGTATACGAACCCAAGCACAAGCGCAAAAACGATCAAAGCGGCATTGGCATAGAGCTCCCAACGGAAGGATTTGGAGGCCACGAGCACCAAACCACTCGGCCCAGTGGATACGTTGACGACCTGAGCCGCTGCAATCCAAAGCACTGCATCCAAGCCCCCTTGGTAGTTGGCCGGCAGCAAGGTGAAGGCCCAGGGACTCACGGAAAGGGCTACCAAGAAGATCCAGCCAGA
>JAYQOY010000003.1:0-33642 GCA_038145075.1 Schleiferiaceae bacterium
CTCTAGCCCTCTAGCCCTCTAGCCCTCTAGCCCTCTAGCCCTCTAGCCTTCTAGCCCTCTAGCCCTTTGTACCGCCCTTGAGACGACTCGTCGCGCCCCCTTTTCCAAATTGCGGCCATGTCGTTTACTATTCGAGAATGGTCCCCAGAGGATCGACCCCAAGAGAAATGTCTGGCTCAGGGCTCACGTGCTTTGAGCACAGCGGAATGCTTGGCTTTGTTGATTCGCAGTGGCGCTCAGGGCGCATCGGCGTTGCAGGTGGCTCAAAAGCTGTGGCGGGCCCATGGAGAGGATTTGCAACGCTTGTCGGCTGCGCGACCGGAGGCCCTGATGCGGGAAGTTGGGCTGGGGCCCGCCAAGGCGGCGGCGCTGGCCGCCGCCTTTGAACTTGGGCGTCGGATGCGGGAGGGGGAGGAGGTTGCGGTGCGGAAGCGGATTTTTGGGAGCAAGGAGGCTTTTGAGGTGTTGAAGCCCAAGTTGCTCAGCTTGGATCATGAGGAGTTTTGGGTGCTGTTCTTGAGTAGGGCACATCAGGTGGTAGCCTGTGAGTGTGTGGGGAAGGGTGGTTGGACCGGGACGGTGGCGGATTTGCGGGTCTTGTTTCAGCGGGCGTTGGAGCTGAGGGCGCCGGCGGTTATTGTGGGGCACAACCATCCGAGCGGGCGCTTGGTACCGAGTGAGGAGGATAAGGAGCTGACCCGGAGGTTGGTGCAGGTGGGGGTGTTTTTGGATATTGGGGTTTTGGATCATTTGATCGTTGGCCAAAGGGATTACGTTAGTTTTGCGGACAAGGGTTGGATGCAGTCCAATCCAAAGAATCTATGATTGTACACATTGTCGGGGCTCGGCCTCAGTTCATCAAATTGCTGCCTCTGTATCAGGCATTGGCTGGGCGTGGGGCTCCACAGCGGGTTTTGCATTCGGGCCAGCATTGGGAGGCAGGGATGAGTGAAGTGTTCTTTCAAGAATTTGGACTTCAGCCAGATGAGATTTTGACTTGGTCGCAAACCCACGAAGAAAATGTGGCTGCGATGGCGGATGTGTTGAAGGAATGGCAGCCCGATACGGTGGTGGTGTATGGCGATACGTTTTCGACCTGGTGTGCAGCGCGTGCGGCAAAGCGTTTGGGCCTGCCGCTGGCGCATGTGGAGGCCGGGTTGCGCAGTTTTAACGCGGCTATGCCGGAGGAGGAGGCGCGCGTGAAGACGGATACGGTCAGTGATTGGCATTTTGTGCCTTCGGAGCGAGCGCTCGTTCAGCTCCAGCGCGAAGGATTGGACCGGGGAGAGGCGCATACGCTCCTCACGGGCGACATCATGGCGGATGCGTTGATGAATCGGAAACTAGGGGCTCCCACCAAGGGGCGGATTCTGGTGACGATGCACCGCAATACGAATGTGGACGATGCGGGTGTTCGGGCCAAGATGGTGTCGGCCTTGGAGGAACTGGCCAAAAGCCATGAAATTCATTGGCCCATTCACCCTCGACTGCGCGCGCATTTGGAACAGGGCGTCATGCCTACTAATATTCAGTGGCATCCGCCTTTGGGCCGTGAAGCCATTTTGGAACAGTTGGAAGCGGCCGAATGGGTCTTGACGGACTCGGGCGGCCTGCAAAAAGAGGCCTATTTCTGCCGTCGAAAGTGCATCGTCTTGCGCAACGAAACAGAGTGGATGGAATTGCTGGAGACGGGCCAATCCTTCTTGGTGAATCCGGAGGGAGCATCCAATGCAGCCGACCTTCACCAGCAACTCCTTGCCTGTATGCGGCGGGAGACGCCCGCGGAATTTCCTCCGGTGTATGGGGAAGGCGATGCAGCGCTTCGGATGGCGACGGCCCTCTGGCAAGACGGGCCGGTGAAGCCCAATGCCCTCGTGGTTCAAGGCGATGCCGAGAATCCCCAGCTGCGCTTTGCGGCCGAGGTAGTACGGCGGGTGAGCGGAGTTCGACTGGATTTCTCTCCAAAGGGTGCGTCCTGGCCCCAGGCCTCCTGTTGGTCCCTGCCTTTTGAGAGGTGGTCGTTTGCGGAATTGGGAGAAGATGCCTTGGCGAAAGCGGCGTATGTGGCTTCACGTGCGGAGGAGTATTCGAACGTTCAGAAGGATGCGCACGGGCGTTTCGTGCCGGAGGCTTCTTGTATTGGGGCGGAGCTCGTAGCCCAGCCCGAGGTGCCCATGGGGCATGTGTGGGTGGAGCAGTTTATGAAGCGCTTTCAGCCCGATTTTTCTCTGGCGAAGCGCCGAACCCCGGCACCCACCGTCGTGGTCGATATGGATCACCGGTTTGCCTTTGCGGGCTTCCCAGCAAGCCACCGCCTGGCGGTTACCTTGAAGCAGGTATTCACGGGCAAATGGGGCCTTTTGAAAGCGCAGTTGGGCGCCATCGACCCATTTGACGCCTCGCAGGTATTTGAGAGCTTGATGCGGACCTTTGGAAAGGTGCGTTGGCAGTTTTTTGCGTGGATTGGGCCGGAACGAGGTGCCCAGGACAAGGGGCCGAGTATTCAGTATCCGCCCGTAGCCGAAGCCCATGCGCAGTGGGCGAAAAAATTCCCGAGCACAGGCCTGCATCCGACTTACGCCCACCATGATAGGGGGCAAGCAGGTTTAGATGCGGAAGTTCGGGCTTGGACCCAAGCCACCTCTCGCGTCCTACAGCGCTCCCGGTACCACTACCTCCGCATGGAAGTTCCACATTCGCAAGCACAGCTCGTGAAAGCGGGTTGCATCGAAGACTGGAGCATGGAATACGCAAAGCAACCCGGCTACCGAGCGGGCGTGGCGGTACCCATTCCCGCTTGGGGTCTGGGCCCACAGGGAGAGGCATTAGATGCCGACGGCATCCCTTTTTTGACCTATGTCCCCGTGGCCTTGATGGACCAAAATCTCCTCGGACAATCCGCGGAAACGATACATACCACTTTGACGAAGTGGCAGGCGGCCGCTCAGAGGCAGGGAGCCGGTTTGGTCCTGGGGACGCATTGGCGCTTTTTTGGGCCAGGCTGGCAGTCTTTTGAGGAAACACGGGCCTACCGTCCATGGGTAGAAGGCTTGAAGGCCTTTTTAACTTTGTCGAACACATGAAGTGGTTAGCAGGTACTTGGAGTTCAGAAGAATGGGCCACGTGGGCCAAAGAGAGCCCATGGGACTTTCCCTATGATCAAGAGGGATATGCCGATGCGCTAGGGCAGACCTGGGGCGCAGTTGCAGGAGCAGGGTTGGCTTGGCCGATGGCGTACCGACGAAAGGGGATGTTCTGGACCGCCTATTTGCCCTTTGGCATGCAGCAATGGGGTCCCGTGGGTGCGCAGGCCAACCGTTCTGCGCTGGTGCTTGCTGCCGCAGCAGCCATCCCCGGCCGCTTTGCCAAGGTGGATGTCTGCGTGCACAAGCCCACCGATTGGCAAACGCAGAGTCCGGTCTGGCGCATGAAGGGCTTTCGCTTGGAGCGCTGGACTGAGAAACCCAACTATGTCCTGGATATTTCAGGGTCCTATGAGCAGATCCATGGCAGGTACAACAAGCAGCTGCTGCGCAACTTGAAGGAGGCCAAGCGGCACGCGATGACGCTTTTTGAGCATGACACGCCGGAGACGCTGTATCAAGCCTTCGAGCGCTACCAAGGGGAGCGGTATGCGGTTCCGACCGGATTTGGACCGGCCATTCGTCAAGCCATGTACCACTTGCTCCACCAAGGCAAAGGCGCCGTGTGGTCGGTTTACGGGGAAGGCAATCGGTTTTTAGCGGGTGCCTTCTTTGCTTTTTCCGGGAATCGGGTGGTCTTGCTGTTCTCTGCGATTTCGGACGAAGGGCGTGAGACGCAGGCCATGGCGCATTTGCTGAATGAATTTTTAGTCTTTGCGGCGGGGCGTTGGACCTATTTTGATTTTGAGGGCAGTGAGGCGCCTGGCTTAGCGCGGTTCTACGCCGGCTTTGGGGCCGAACTCCAGCCCTATCTACGCTACCAACGCTGGGCCCTCCTATGACGCTGACCCAACTGGAGTATTTCTTGGCCCTGGCAGAATTCCAGAGCTTCAGTCAAGCGGCCAAAGCCTGTGGGGTGACGCAACCCACCTTAAGTGCACAGTTTCAGAAATTGGAGGAAGAGCTGGGCCATGCCTTGGTGGATCGAAAAGCACAACCCATGGCCTTGACGCCTATGGGGCAGTCTCTTTTAGGGCAAGCGCGCCAAACCCTCCAAAGTGCAGAGGGCATCAAACGTTTGGTGGATGATTTTGAGCACCCCGTGGTCGGCCGACTTCGGTTGGGCATAGTGGCCCCTCTGGCGGGCATTCACGGGGCCGAATGGTATGCGGCGGTCCAAGCCGCCTGCCCTCACGTAGAGCTAGATCTCGTGGAGGCGAATCCGGCCGACTTGCAGCAAGCCTTGCAGCAGGCTGAATTGGACGCGGTCCTCACGCAAAGTGAGGGCTGGACAGGGCAGGGGCAGACGACCGTCCTCTTTCAAGAGGCATGGTGGGCCCTTGCGCCTAAGGAAGAGGCCCTCCTTCCTGCATGGTCGGATGGCCAAGCTTGGCTCATGGGGTCAGAGGCGCTCGCGGCCACCCGATTTGCGCGTCTAAATGGGTGGAAGGCCCAGGCTGCTCCAGGCTTCCAGTCAGACTCGGTCTATGGACGCGCTTCCGTGGGAGCGCGCACGGGAAAGTGGGTACTCCTGAGTGAGTCGGAGCTTGAGCTGCTGCCTGCATGGATGCAAAAGCGGGCACGCCCTGTGCCTCATGCGCAAAGGAGCTTGATCTGGGTTCGCGGGCTGCACACGAAGAACGAGGCGGTACAAGAGCGCGTTCGGGTGGTTCTGGCGAGTAGAGTCTTGCCGGGGTTGCGTTCGGCTCAATAGAGGAGCGAGATGGCGGCCCAGATGACGAGGGAGGCCAGTACATTCATCCAGAATCCGACGCGGGCCATATCGGCAATTCGAATTTTACCGGAGGTGAAGACGATGGCATTTGGCGGGGTGGCCATGGGCAGCATGAAGGCACAACTCGCACCAACGGTGAGGGGGATGGCGAGCTGTTCGAAGGGTATGCCTTGGGCGGTCGAAACGGCCAATGCGATAGGTAGCATGCCGCTGACGAGGGCCATGTTGGAGAAAAGTTCCGTCGTCCACACTCCGAGGAGGGTGAAAACCAGTACCCAGAGGGTGGGCGGCCAGCCTTGCTGTCCGGAGGAAGCGAGTGATTCGAGCCAACCGGAGGCCTGCATACCTGCCGCTAAGGACATGCCGCCCCCAAAGAGGAGCAGGATGCCCCATTCGATTTTTTGGGCGTCTTCCCAGCGCAAAAGGGGCTGGCGGTGGGCGTCGCGGACGGCGAAGAGCAGGAGGGCGCCGGTGAGGCCTACCCAGGTGTCTGTGAGTTGCAGATTTGGCAGCAGGGTCTGCAGCCAAGGGCGTGTCATCCAAGCGGTCGCTGTCAGCGTGAAAATGAGGGCCACGCGTTTTTCGCCGGAGGTCCAAGGCTCTGGTTGTGGCCATTCGACGTCGTGGAGGTCGACGCTGGGGAGGTTGCGGCGCAGCAGTAAAAATGCGAGCAGAAGTAAGACGACAGCGATCGGGAAGATGCTCAGCGACCAGTCCAAGAAATAGACTTCTTCCCCGAGGGTTTGCTGTCGGAAGGCTGCGTACACGAGGTTGGGCGGGGTGCCGATGAGGGTTCCGATGCCGCCAAGGTTGGCGCCCCAGGCCATGCCGAGGAGAATGTTGCGTTCGAGCACGTCATTTTCGGTGGGGAGGTGGCGAATCAAGGAGAGCGTCAGGGGAAGCATCATGACGGCCGTTGCGGTGTTGCTCATCCAAAGGCTCAAGAGAAAGGTCGCGGCCATCACGCCGGCGAGGACGCGGTGGGATTGGCTTCCAAATCGACGGAGGATGGCCAGGGCAAAGCGGCGGTGCAGCTGGTGGTGCTCGACACCACGGGCCAGCAAGAAGCCTCCTAAGAACAGGAAGATGAGGGGATGGCTGTAGGCGTTGGCCAGGGCGCTGGAATCCAGTACGCCAAAGCCCCCAAAGGTGAGAAGGGGTAGGAGGGCGGTAGCGGCAAGGGGAATGATCTCGGTGAACCACCACAGCAGCATCCACAGGGTGCTGCCCAGGACTACGCCTTGCTGGTTAGACCATCCCAGGGGCCCGCTCAAGGCTTGGGCAGCGAAAAAGAACAGCGGGCCGGCGAGGAGGACGGCGGTCTTTCGGATATTTGGGGCCATGGAATGGGTCTTAGCTACGCAGAATCAAAACAAAGTAAAGGAAATTAAAGCCGCCTTGCCGCCGGACTGGGAGGTTCGAACGGCCGTAGAAGCAGGTATTGTAGAGGAATTGCCAGAAACCGGGTCGACGCTGGAAGAAAATGCGGTTCAAAAAGCCACCTTTCTACAGCAAACGGTGGGCGGAATGGCGCTTTCGGATGACTCAGGATTGGAGGTGCTTGCGTTGGGGGGTGCGCCGGGGGTGCATTCGGCCCGATATGCGGGTCCCCAGAAGGACGATGCGGACAACCGTCGAAAGCTACTGGAGGATTTGCAAGGCGTTGTAGACCGTCGCGCACGCTTCAAGACCGTATTGGCCTGGGCCACGGAGTCCGAGGTAAAGACCTTTGAAGGGGAAGTCTGGGGGCAAATTCTACACGAGGAGCGCGGCAGTGGGGGATTCGGCTACGATGCCCTCTTTGTGCCTAACGAAGGGGACGGCCGAACCTTTGCGGAGATGTCCTTAGACGAAAAGAAAGCCCTCAGCCACCGGAGCAGAGCATTGGCCCATTGGCGGGAAGCACTAGGCCTCTGAGTCTTTGAGTGCCTCTACACTGAAGTAGCTGAAGTGTACGCTGCCGTAGCGACGGCTGTCGAAGCAGGCAGGGTGGTCGCTGAAGGAGTGGTCCACGCTGTGTTCCAAAACAAAGAGCCCATCGGCGGGCAGTTTGTCCAGGGCCAATCCGATCAATGCGGGGTAGTCCGAATAGTCGTAGGGGGGGTCCGCAAAAATGAAGTCCCATCGCTGCGGGTTTCGCTGTAGGTAGCGGGGAACGTCCGAAAGCACGGTCTTAATGCCCGTGTAGCGCAGCTGGTCAGCGGTCTTGTCGATGAATTTCAAACAATCGCGGAAGGAATCGACCGACGTGACATCTGGACACCCGCGCGAGGCCATTTCGTAGCTAATGTTGCCCGTTCCGGCAAAGAGATCAAGCGCGCGCACCTCTGCCCAGTCGAGGTAGTTCTCCACCACATTGAAGAGGCCTTCTTTGGCCATATCCGTGGTAGGACGGACGGGAAGGTTTTTGGGGGCCACGAGGAATTTTCCTCGGTTCTTTCCGCGAATGATACGCATTAGTGCAAAGGAGCTAGAGCCGTGAGTGCCGACCAGGGGTGGGAGGCCGACGTGTCAATTTTCTCCACAAATGGGCGAAGCGACTCCCAGCATGCTTCGTCTGCGTCGCCTTCCCAAAGCAAAGGAACGTGTTGGGCGGGCAAGTGGCACTGATCGTAGAAGAGCATACACGCGTAGGCCGCATCTTGGGGGGTCTGTGCTGGAAATAGGTTGTGCGCCAAGAGGCGTCCATTTTGTACAGCGGCAATTTCCAAACGCTGCCCCAAGCGGTAGACATGAACAGCATCGCGTTTCGCCAAGGGGCTGAGCCAGCGCTGTGCGTTCACGGCCATGAGGGGTTGGGCCTCGGGGGGTGTTTGGGCCGAAAAGCGGTAATACAGCTCCATGCCGCGTTCTAAGCGGTACGATTCCCAGTCGCTTCCCTGCGGATCCAAAGGCCGAATCCAGGCGTCAGGGGCGTCCACCCAATCTGCCGGAAACCAGGCCGCAAAGGCTTCCTCGCCAAAGAGGTGCACAGCGGCAAACGAAGGGCTGGCGGATTGACGCCAAGCAGACGCTTCTTCCACCGAAAGGCTCAGGGCTGCTCCCAAGGGTTTCTGCGTTTTGGCGTCGATGGCGACGAAGTGTACCCCATCCGCACCGAAACTCATTAAAACGACAGAATCCTCCGGAGAGGATTCTGTTTTAGGGAAAAATGCCCAAGAGGTGGGCCACATATTACTTCCAGTTACCACTGAGGGTGGGTTCCGTGAGTGAACCTACAATCAACGCATCGATGCGCAGGTTCTTGATGTAGGCTTTGTAATCGTCGTAGATGTCGGCGAAGAAACGCGTATTGGGGGCGATAATTTCAAAGACCTGAACACGAACACCGTTGCGGTCCACATAGCCTGTAGCCATCTTAAACTGCGCCGTATCGTCCGTGTAGGGGATGAACCGGAGGGCGCCAAAGTCCAAATCTTCGGAGAACAAGTCAGGATTCTTGCGAATCAACTTGTCTTTCGCGGAGGTTTGACCAATGATGCGGTAGATGATGGTGTCCTTCAACATGTCTGTCTGGTACACCTTGTTGTAGGCCATGAAGGACGAATCTTTGCGCTCAATGATGTTCACTTGAGCGTTTTCCAAGAAGGGAATCAATTCGTCGAAGGTGCTCGCGTACTTGCCGTATTCGTCTTTGAAGATGAGCTGCGCCTCGCGCAATTGCTCTAAACGCTCCGTTACTGCGCTGTAACGCTTTTCTTTAATCCCAGAGAACTCAATGGGTTCCATGATGATGCGGTAGATGCGGTAGGTCAGGACCACGGCTACAACGCCGAGAGCTATGCGCAAGTAAAGAATGGTACGTGCCGTCATGATAAAAAGTTTGCGTGCCAAAACTATGAAATTTTACCTTGCGGCCTTGCATCCTTGCCTGTGAATTCCGACCAAATCCTTGAAATTCTTCGGAATGCGTTTCCGGCCGAGCCTACGGACGATCAAAGTCGTGCGATTGAGGCCCTGACGAGCTATTTGCTAGAGGATTCTTCAGAGCGATTGTTCATCCTCAAGGGCTACGCGGGGACGGGAAAAACGACCTTGATGCGCGCCTTGGCGCGCTCCGCATCCAGCCTCGGCCTGAAGGCCGTGCTGGCGGCGCCGACGGGTCGCGCCGCCAAGGTCCTTCAGGGCCAGCTCCAGCGCCGAGCCTACACCTTGCACCGCATGCTCTACCTCACCGTTCGATCCCCGGAGGGCGGGTACAAACGCATCAAGCGCGAAAACAAAGTCAAGCGGGGACTCTTCATTGTGGACGAGGCGTCCATGCTGGGAGACAGTGGGGAGGCAGGGCACCTCCTAGAGGATTTACTCGCATTTGTTCGGAATGGAACCGACTGCCGATTGCTCTTGGTTGGGGACGAAGCCCAGCTGCCTCCGGTGGGGCAATCCTTCAGTCCCGCGTTGCAGCCTCGGCACCTTCGGGACTCCTACGGTTGGAAAATCAGAGGCGCTGCCTTGCAGGAAGTGATGCGCCAGGCGGTAGACTCAGGAATTCTGCGCAATGCCACGGCGCTCCGAGCAGCTTTGCAACTGGACTCCCCGGTTTTCCCCGCTCTGCGGCGTGCCGCCGATGTTCATCGCTTAGTCGATGCCCACGAGGTTTTTGAGGCCTTGGAAACCGCTTTTGCGGGGCATGAAAACGATTCGGTCGTCATCACGCGCAGCAACAAACGCGCCGTGGCCTACAACCGCCAAATCCGAGGCCGCCTGCTTTGGCGCGAAGAAATCATCAACGCGGGGGACAAGGTCATGGTGGTCCAAAACAACGAACGCTGGATGGACCCCGATGACCCCGTCGGCTTTGTGGCCAACGGCGATCAGTTTGAAGTGCTGAGCTGGCGCAACGAAGAGGAGCGCTACGGGCTGCGCTTTGCCGATGCCACCTTGCGTTGGCTGGACCGGGACGAAGCCCCCAATCTGGAGGCTAAGGTCTTGCTGGATGTGCTGGATTCGGAAACGGCTCGCCTGCCCGAGCAGGACCTCAAACGCATCCAACAAGGGGCCTACGCGGAAGCCGAAGAACTGCCCAAATCCAAGCGCGCCACCTACCTGCGCGAGCACGACTACCTCCATGCCTTGCAGCTCAAATTTGCTTACGCGCTCACGGGCCACAAGTCCCAAGGCGGTCAGTGGGCCCATGTATTTGTCGAGTGGCCCTACACGGAGGAGACGGGCGATGCCGATTTTTTGCGCTGGATGTACACGGCCATGACCCGCGCGCAGGAGCAGCTCTATTTGATTGGATTTCCGGACGCTACTTTTGCCGCTTCTGATGACGCACCTCTTCTTTGATTTGGACCGAACGCTCTGGCACCACGAGGCGAATTGCGCCGATGTGCTGGCCGAATTTTGTTCCGAATTCCCCGCGCTTCAGCACCTCGACCCGGTGCACCTCGCGCAGCGCTACCAAGTCATCAACGACGGTTTGTGGGACATCATCCAAGAGGCGGGCTACGGGGTGGACTACGTTCGGAACCGTCGCTTTCCCCAACTCTTGCAGGAGCTCGTACCCGAACTCCCCACCAAGGAGCGCCGAGATCTCGCGGACGCGCTGGAGCTGGCCTTCACGCAGCGCACGCCCAACCGGGGAGCCACCTATCCCGCGGTCGCTGAAACCCTGCGGACACTGAAGGCAGCAGGCTACGGTCTGCACGTCCTCACCAACGGCGTAACCAGTTCCCAGGACCGCAAAATCGCGGCCATGGGCCTCTCCGAGGTCATCGATACGGTCACTACCTCCGATGCCTCCGCGTCCTACAAACCGGATCGTGGAATTTTCACCTACGCCATGCGCTTGGCGGGCTGCCAGCCCGATGCAGCCGTGATGATTGGCGATTCGCGCCTCCGCGATGTGGGAGGAGGCAAGGCCGCTGGCATGCGGACGCTCTGGTTTGAGGCCCCGGATGCGCTGCCCCCCGACGGCGACGCCGAGCCCGACGGCACCTTCCAGCACTTCGCCGAACTTCCCGACGCCCTCCGCCGCATCGGGGCCTGAATTGCGCGTTTGGCGCGCCAAGGGCAGGCCTCGGCCTGTATCTTTGCGGGAAAGGCTCAATTTTATGGTGAACGCGACCCCTTACGTTCCAATAAACTGCATTCGTATCGTCACGGCAGCATCGCTGTTTGACGGCCACGATGCCAGTATCAACATCATGCGCCGCATTCTGCAGTCAAGTGGGGCGGAAGTCATCCACCTCGGCCACGACCGCAGTGTGGAGGAAGTGGTGAATACAGCCATTCAAGAAGATGCCAATGCCATTGCCATGACCTCCTACCAAGGCGGGCACATGGAGTACTTCAAATACATGTACGACCTGCTGCAGGAAAAAGGCGCGGGTCACATTCGCATTTTCGGCGGCGGCGGCGGAACCATCCTGCCTTCCGAGATTGCCGAACTCCAAGACTACGGAATTGCCCGCATCTACCACCCCGACGACGGCCGTACCATGGGCCTCCAAGGCATGATCAACGACTTGCTGGAGAAATGCGACTTCCCAGTGGGTGACCAGACAGAGGGCGCCGTAGAGGGCGCGCTGAAGGGGGAGGCCCGGCATTTGGCCCGCTTGATTTCCTGTGCGGAGAATTTCCCTGACCACTACGAATCCCTCCTTCCCGCGTTGGAGAAGGGAATGCCTGCGGACCGCAAGACGCCCGTCCTCGGCATTACCGGTACGGGTGGGGCAGGCAAGAGCTCCTTGGTGGACGAACTGGTGCGACGCTTTTTGCTGGCGCATCCTGGCAAGCGCCTGGGCATAATTTCGGTCGATCCGTCTAAGCGCAAAACGGGGGGCGCGCTGCTCGGAGACCGCATCCGCATGAATGCCATTCAGCACGGCGACGTGTACATGCGCTCTTTGGCGACGCGTCAAAGCAATTTGGCTCTAAGCAAGCACGTGGCGGAAGCGCTGCGCATTCTGCAGGCGGCCGCGTTTGACCTCATCATTTTGGAGACGTCTGGCATTGGGCAATCCGATACGGAAATCCTCGACCACAGCGACGTTTCACTCTACGTCATGACGCCGGAATACGGCGCAGCGACTCAGCTGGAGAAGATTGACATGCTGGATTTTGCAGACCTCATCGCCCTCAATAAGTTTGACAAGCGCGGGGCTCTTGATGCGCTCCGGGATGTGAAGAAGCAGGTGCAGCGCAACCACAACCGCTGGGACGACGCGGTGGAGGATATGCCGGTCTTTGGCACCATGGCCTCCCAGTTTAACGATCCGGGCACCAACCGTCTGTTTGCGGCGGTGATGCAGGCGCTGGTGGACAAGGCGGGCGCGAGCGGTTTGGCAACGAAGACTTCGGACGAAAAGGCGCAGAGCGAGAAGATTTACATCATTCCTCCTGCCCGAACGCGCTACCTCAGCGAGATCTCGGAAGGAATTCGAGGCTACAACGACTGGGTGCTCCAACAAGCCAACGTCGCAGATGCCCTGTACCAGCTGCAAGGGTCCATGGAGGCCCTGGCCGCGACCGATTTGGACGACAAAGACCGCTTGATTAAAGGGCTGCAGGAGGCTTTCGAGAAGAAGAAACGCGATCTGGACCCCTACAACTGGGACCTCATTCAAGGCTGGGAGACCCTGCGCGACCGCTACAAAGCGGATGAGTACGTCTACCAAGTGCGCGGTAAGGACATCAAAGTCCCCACGCATTCCCTGTCATTGAGCGGCAAAAAGATTCCCAAGGTGGCTACACCTCGCTACCGCAGCTGGGGCGACCAACTTCGCTGGCTCCTCCAGGAAAATGTTCCAGGCGATTTCCCCTACACGGCGGGCATTTATCCATTCAAGCGCACGGCGGAGGACCCCACCCGCATGTTTGCCGGGGAGGGCGGTCCCGAACGCACCAACAAGCGCTTCCACTACGTTTCGTTGGGCATGCCCGCGAAGCGGTTGAGCACGGCCTTTGATTCGGTCACTTTGTACGGCCACGACCCCGGTCGTCGTCCGGACATCTACGGCAAGATTGGCAATGCCGGCGTGAGCATTTGCTGCTTGGACGATGCCAAAAAGCTCTACAGCGGCTTTGACCTCTGCGATCCAACGACCTCGGTGTCCATGACCATCAACGGTCCGGCGCCCATGCTGCTCGGCTTCTTCCTAAATGCCGCGGTGGATCAACAGTGCGAGAAGTACATTGCCGCCAACGGCCTTGAAGCCAAAGTGGAGGCCGTGAAAAAGGCCAAGTACGACGACCGAGGTTTGGCTCGTCCCGCCTACCAAGGTGGCCTTCCGGAAGGCAACAACGGACTGGGCTTGATGCTATTAGGGGTTACAGGCGATGAAGTCCTGCCTGCGGAGGTCTACGCGAAGATTAAGGCGGAGGCTCTCAGCACGACGCGCGGCACGGTTCAGGCGGACATTCTCAAGGAAGATCAGGCGCAAAACACCTGCATTTTCTCGACCGAATACGCCCTTCGTTTGATGGGCGACGTTCAGGCCTACTTCATCGATCAAAAGGTCCGAAACTTCTATTCCGTTTCCATTTCCGGCTACCACATTGCGGAGGCAGGCGCCAATCCCATCACGCAATTAGCCTTCACCTTGGCCAACGGCTTCACCTATGTGGAGTACTACTTGAGCCGCGGCATGGACATCAATGCCTTTGGTCCCAACCTCAGCTTCTTCTTCTCCAACGGCATCGATCCGGAATATGCGGTGATCGGCCGGGTGGCGCGCCGCATTTGGGCCAAAGCCTTGAAGAACAAGTACGGAGCTGATCCGCGTGCTCAAATGTTGAAGTACCACATCCAGACGTCGGGCCGTTCCCTGCACGCTCAGGAGATTGACTTTAATGACATTCGGACCACGCTGCAAGCGCTCTACGCCATCTACGACAACTGCAACTCGCTGCACACCAATGCCTACGACGAGGCCATCACGACACCCACCGAGGAGTCTGTACGCCGCGCCATGGCGATACAGCTGATTATCAACAAGGAACTGGGCCTCGCGAAGAACGAGAACCCCCTCCAAGGTTCCTTCATTATTGAGGAACTTACCGACCTGGTCGAAGAAGCGGTGATGGTGGAATTTGACCGCATCACCGAACGCGGTGGCGTCCTCGGTGCGATGGAGACGATGTACCAACGCGGCAAGATTCAAGAGGAGTCCATGCACTACGAGATGCTCAAGCACACGGGCGAATACCCCATCATCGGTGTGAACACCTTCTTGAGTTCGAAAGGATCGCCCACGCTGATACCTGGTGAAGTTATTCGCGCCACGGAAGCCGAAAAAGAGGACCAAATCGCCACGGTGAACTCCTTGCAGCAGGCCTCCGGAGCTAAAGCATCCGAAGCGCTTGAAGCGATTCAGGTGGCGGCGCTTTCTGGTGGAAACGTCTTTGAGGCTATTATGGATGCAGCGAAAGTCTGCTCTCTGGGCCAAATGACCGAAGCCATGTTTGCCGTCGGCGGCCAGTACCGCCGCAACATGTAAGGGGTAGATAGAAAGCGCTTCGACTTAAGGCGCTTCGATGCGTTCCCACACGTAGGGCACGTCCTGGTTCATGAGGTCCACCTTTTGAAGGACCCAGCGTCCTTTGTGTTTTTGGTAGGTCAGCGTTCCTACGTTGCTGTCATTTCGGTACAAATAGATGCGCTCCTTGGCCGTTTTTTGGGCCAAATAGTAGCTCGCCACGCTGATGTTGCCCTTAGGCGGCTGCACCATGCTCAGCAGGTGTTCCTCGCCCACTTTGAGCGCCCAAATCGCATCCACCACCAAGGGGTAGTGGGTGGCCATTATCGGGTGGTAGAGTGGGCCAGCGGGGAGGGAGTGGGTTTCGGTCGCGTCACTCGATATAAAACCTTCAAACACCTCCATGAGTCCGTCTTGAAAGATGACGGAATAGGAAGGACTCGACGAACTAATAAACTGGTAGAATTCAATATTCCCGTCCTCTAAGGAGAAATGGGCCAAATGTCCCATTTCCGCGGTTTGGTCGTTGATGGTCAAAATTTGGCCATATTGACCGAGCGAGGCTTTACCCTTGTATTTCAGAATAGTCAGTGCATCGTACTGCACCAACTGGGTATTGTTGGCGAACTGGTAACTGGCCGAATTTACCCAACGCGGTTGGCAACTCATAGCCAGGACTGCAGCGGCTCCTAAAAGGCATTTGTGGATAACTCTCATGGCGGAAAGTTCGGCAATTCTGTGCGGGCTCGGTACCTTTAAGGCATGAAAATTATTTCCTGGAACGTGAATGGAATTCGGGCGGCCGCGAACAAAGGCCTCCTGGTTCAATTAGCCGCTTGGGATGCGGATGTGGTGTGCTTTCAAGAGACCAAGGCCACCGAAGAGCAGGTCGCAGAAGTGCTTTTTGGCGCCGGCTACAACGTGTATGCGCATTCGGCCGAAAAGAAGGGCTACAGCGGCACCGCATTGATTTCCAAAGAAGCCCCTCTGAGCGTCAAAGTGGGGGTGGGCCTGCCCGAACACGACGGCGAAGGCCGCCTCATCGTGGCTGAATTTCCCCAATTCTATGTAGCCACGGCCTACGTTCCCAATTCCAAAGGCGACTTGAGCCGAATCCCTAACCGCCAAGCCTGGGACCGCGACATCGCCGACCTGCTCGCGGACTACGATCAGAAAAAACCCATCGTATACTGCGGCGACCTCAATGTCGCCCACCAAGAAATCGACCTGTCCAATCCAAAGTCCAACTACAACAAGACGCCCGGCTATACCCAAGCGGAAATTGACGGTATGGACTATTTGCTCAGCAAAGGCTTTGTGGATTCATGGCGCGCGCAACACCCCGAAGAGGTGAAGTTTTCATGGTGGAGTATGCGTTCGGGTGCCCGTGCGAAGAACATTGGATGGCGTTTGGACTACCACGTAGTGTCCGAGCGGCTCATGCCCAAGGTGACCAGGACGGATATCCTGACCGAAGAGTACGGCAGCGACCACTGTCCGGTGCTGATAGAGCTAGGGGGCTAGAGAGCTAGAGGGCTCGGGCTTCGCCCTAAAGCTTGAGAGCTTCATGGGTTTAAGGGTTTAAGGAAAAAACTCAGGTGACCGCCGCATTCAAGCGAGCCAACCGACGAACTAGCCAACAAACCAACTAGCCAACAAGCGAACCAGCGCGAAACGCCTTTAACCCTTTCACCCTTTAACTCTTTAACTCTTTAACTCTTTAACTCTTTAACTCTTATACTACCACGTAGAATCAAGGAACCTTTTCACTATCTTTGCACCCCTAATTTCATTAACCATGAATCAGTACGAAACCGTTTTCATTCTAAATCCCGTCTTGTCTGAAGAGCAGATAAGGGAAGCGGTTGATAAGTACACCGGCTACCTCCAAACGAATGGTGCCGAGCTTATCAACGTCGAGAAGTGGGGCTTGCGCAAGTTGGCGTACCCCATTGACAAAAAGAAGAGTGGGTTCTATAACCTCCTCGAGTTCAAGGCTCCAAGCCACGTAATTTCTACGTTCGAAGTAGAAATGAAGCGTGATGAGCGCATCATGCGTTTCCTCACCGTGACTTTGGACAAAAATGGCGTAGAGTATGCTGCCAAGCGTCGCGCTAAAGTTAAAAACGCTTAATCCTAGATAGTTATGAGCGCTTTAGAATCCAACGCAGGCAATCAATCAGAGATCCGCTACCTCCAGCCGATCGCTATTGATGGCTCTAACACCAAAAAGTACTGCCGCTTCAAGAAGTACGGCATCAAACACATCGACTACAAGGATCCCGATTTCTTGTTGCGTTTCGTGAACGAGCAAGGCAAGATTTTGCCCCGCCGCATCACCGGTACCTCTTTGAAGTACCAACGCAAATTGGCGCAAGCTATCAAGCGTGCGCGCCACTTGGGCCTCATGCCTTACGTAGCGGACAACCTCAAATAATTCGGCGACATGGAAGTAATCTTGAAATCAGACGTTGACAACCTTGGATACAAGGACGATACGGTTACGGTAAAGAACGGATATGGTCGCAACTACTTGATTCCACAAGGTTTGGCCATTTTGGCTACGCCTTCTGCGAAGAAAGTTTTGGCTGAAGACCTCCGTCAGCGCGCCCACAAAGAGGCGAAGTTGATCGAAGCTGCCAACCAAACGGCAGAAGCATTGAACCGCGTAGAGTTGAAGCTCACGGCCAAGTCTGGCAAGGGCGGCAAACTCTTCGGTGCTGTGACCAACGCAAACGTAGCCGACGAATTGGCTGCTATGGGCCACGGTGTCGAGAAGAAGTTCATCCAAATCGCAGGTGGAACCATCAAGGCTGCTGGCAAGTACACGGCTAAGGTTCGTTTGCACCGCGAAGTGGTGGTAGACTTCACCTTCGAAGTGATTGGCGACGAGAATTAATTTCTCACGGCAACGACAAAGAAAACCCCGTCCTTCCGACGGGGTTTTTTACTTTTAAGGAATGAAGGAAAGCAGCGCGAAAGCCCCCGTGAATTATTTGGCCCTCGGTCTGGGAGCACTGTTAGCGCTCATGCCGTCGGTGGGCCTCTTTTCCAAGCTCGGGGATCCCGGCCATTGGCCTTTGCACCTAGGCTTTGCGGTATTGGGCTTGGCGCTTCTCTTCAAAGCCTGGTCCAGCGCTTCCGCAACTTCCTACACACTTTCATGGCCCGCATTGCTTTGGTTGGGTTTGGCGCTTTGGGCCTGGGTGGCGCCGTGGACCACGGACCTCTTTTCAGTAGCCGAATGGAAGTACAGCGCAGGCCGCTTCGCCGGCTATGCGGGTTTTCTCCTGCTGGGTGGGCTCTGGTCCAAAGACGCCTCGCAAGACAGCTCCAAGTTTACCATCTTCATTTTGGGCTTTGGCGCCATGCTGAGCCTTCACTACGTCTTCACCTTTTTGGCCAAAGGTGCGGATGCTCTGGAAGATCCCTACCTCGTGCCCGGCTTGATGGGGCACAAGAATTTTACGGCAAGTGCCATTGCCTTGACGCTGCCGATTGTGGTGTTGGGACGTGCGCGACAGGCTTGGCCTGCGTGGATGGCAGATGGCGCCCTTTGGCTGGGCGTCTTGGCGGTGCTATTGGCGCAAACGCGAAGCATTTGGCTTGGGGGTGTATTAGCCCTTGGGGTCGGCTTAGCGCTTGGCTGGCGTCCTGCGAAGAACGTCCGGTATGGACTGCTCGGGGGCCTAGCCGTTGCTGGATTACTTGCGCTGTCGGGCCCGGTCCAGAAGCGCATGATGGATCCTGCCAATTTGCAGATTCGACAAATTTTCTGGGACCATTCGTTCCAAATGCACGCCGAGCATCCCCTCACGGGCGTGGGACCTGGCCAATGGCGTATCTACTTTCCAAAGTATGGCCTAGAGGGCATGAATCCCAGCGTGGCAGAAGGCATCACTTCGGAGGTTCGCCCGCACAACGACTTCATTTGGGTGCTCTCCGAGCTAGGCTACGTTGGGCTTGCGCTCTTCTTCGGATTTATTACCATCGTAGTGGTCCATGCCGTTCGGGAGTACCGAAAAGACTCTTCAGATCTGGGGCCTGTCACATGGATGTCCATCTTGCTGCTCGCAACCGTCTATGCTTTGTTTGAATTCCCGCTGGAACGTGCCGCTTTCTGGGCCCCCTTCATGGTCATGGTGGGGCTGCACACGAAGGGAGGGGTATCCATCCCGAAGACCGTTTACCTGGGCTTGGCGGTGGTCTTAGTGGGGCTTTCGGGCCGAATCTCCTGGGCGGCCATCCAAGCGGACCAAGTCAACCAAGTTGTTTTGGAACAGAACAGTCGAAAAGACGCGCGAGGCATTGTGCAATCGGCCACGGATGCGGTATCCAGCTGGAACGAATTGGACCGCTTTAGCAATCCTCTGATCTACTTTGCAGGCATGGGAAGCCTTTTTGGGGAAGCACAGGCTATGGGCCAAAATCCCACCTTCACATCCGCAAATTTTAAACAAGCGGAGGCCTACTTCAATGAGGCATTGGCCCTTCATCCCTACCACGTGGTCACTTTGTACCAAAAGGCGAACATGCACCGCTACCGCAGAGAATTCAGCCAAGCCCAAGCCACGTACGAGCAGTTGCTCGCCATTTCGCCCCGTCACCCTGGGGGGCAAATGCACTATGCGACTACGTTGAATGCCACAGGGCAGTACGAAGCGGCCGCGCGCGTGCTAATTGCGGCCTTCTTGAGTCCTGAGTACTACAGCAATCCGGACTACCAGCGCGCCGTGATGGAGGCCTTGCGCAACATGCCCGCCCAGACGAAGCATAAGGGCCTACAGCCTTTAGTGGCTCGACGCGATCAGCTGGATGACCGCGCCCTTTTTGAAGCATTTCAAGCGTTTAAAACCCAGCGCTTGCAGCAGTCTCGATAATTCCGTCCATACCATGGCCCATATAGATCCGCCCCTGAAGCACCACCCCCACGATGAATCGCGGCTACACGCCGTTCCTACGGGCTTGCTTGGGCGCTTTCAGAGCTACATCACGGAATTTGTGTACGGCGGCATTGACGGTGCGGTAACCACCTTTGCGGTAGTGGCAGGCGCGGCGGGAGCGGGCCTCGGTATCAACACCACCCTCATCCTGGGCTTTGCCAATTTGATTGCCGATGGCTTCTCTATGTCGGTGGGCGCCTATCTGGCGGCGAAAACGGACGAGGAAACCTACGACCGCGCCCTGAAACAAGAATACTGGGAAGTAGACCACCTGCCTGATGTGGAACGCGAAGAGATCCGGGAAATCTACCAGGCCAAAGGCTTTGAGGGCGAATTGCTTGAACAAATCGTGGACGTCATCTGCGCCGACAAAGACCGCTGGGTGGAAGAAATGATGAAGTCGGAACTCGAACTCTTCCCCGAAGACAAGAAGCCACTGGCCAAGGCCTACATGACCTTCTTGAGCTTTAACCTCGTGGGTTTTGTCCCCTTGGCGGTTTATGTGCTCCACTACATGCCGTGGATGCCAGACTACGATACAACCCAATTATTCACCCTCTCCGCGAGTGCCACTGGTCTGGCCTTTGTAGGCATTGGCATCCTGAAGGCCCGTGTGAACAGCCGTCCTATCCTACGCAGTGTGGCCGAAACGGTTTTGCTAGGCGCACTGGCCGCCGTGTTGGCCTATGCAGCGGGGGATGTCCTTGAAAGCTGGTTAGCCTAATTCTATGAGAAATTTTCAACTCCCCTATACCTGGGCGCTCGTCCTGGTGATTGTCCTTCACGTGGTCGGTTTCTTCGGATGGCATAGCACGTGGTCCTCGGTCATTTCGATTTTAACGCCCGTACACTTGCTCATCAGCTTCTGGCTGCTCTTCCAGTTTTCGGGGGCTAGCACCACGTTGCGCTTCCGCCTTTTGCTTGTCTATGCGATCGGGTTGGGGGTAGAATTCTTGGGCGTGCACACGGGCTATCCGTTTGGCGTTTATACCTATCTGGAAGGTCTAGGACCCTTAGTCTGGGATGTGCCGTGGATGATAGGTGTGAATTGGGCGATTCTAGCGTTGGCCACGGCGCAGTGGGTGAAGGGGTATCTGCCCGAATTCAACCGCTGGCAGCGCGTCCTCCTCGCCGCCGTTCTCATGGTGCTCATCGATCTCTTGATCGAACCCGTAGCCCCCCAGCTGCGCTTCTGGATTTTTGCGGGTGGTCCCGGTTGGTTGAATTCGTTGGGTTGGTTGGCGACCTCATTGGTCATGCAGTTTTTACTTTCCGAAGAGGTGGAAGGCGAGAACCGAATGGCGCTTCCCATCTTACTTAGTCAAGCGATTTTCTTCGCGGGTTTTCACCTTTGGCCTGCGGCCTAATTCCTTCTGGCGTAGATTTGACCTATGGATGCGACTCCCTACATTGTTTCGGCCCGAAAATACCGCCCCAAAGACTTTGAGGCAGTCGTTGGCCAAAGCCATGTAACGGACACCCTGGAGCACGAAGTCTCCAGCGGGCATCTCGCTCAAGCCCTATTGTTTACAGGGCCTCGCGGGGTCGGAAAGACCACGTGCGCGCGCATTTTAGCCCGCCGCATCAACGAGGTACACACCGGGCCCGATCAAGATTACAGTCTCAATATTTTTGAGCTCGACGCCGCCTCCAACAACTCGGTGGATGACATCCGCCAGCTGATTGATCAGGTGCGCTTCGCCCCTCAAGTGGGACGCTTCAAGGTCTACATCATCGACGAGGTGCACATGCTCTCCCAGGCAGCTTTTAATGCCTTTTTGAAGACGCTGGAGGAGCCACCCGCGCATGCCATTTTCATCTTGGCCACCACGGAGAAGCACAAGGTGCTGCCCACCATCCTCTCGCGTTGCCAAATTTTTGACTTCAAGCGCATCGGACTTCAGGACATCGCCAACCACTTGGCCTTTGTGGCCGGGAAGGAGGGCATTGCCACGGAGGAAGAAGCGTTGCACGCCATTGCCGAAAAAGCCGACGGTGCGCTCCGCGATTCGCTGTCCATTTTTGACCGCGTCGCCGCTTTTGCACGTGGGGGCACCCTGACCTACGACTTGGTCCGTGAAAATTTGCAGCTTTTGGACCGAACGGTCTATTTCTCCACGGTTTCGCATTTGCTCAGCGGCGACACCACCTCCTTGCTACTCCAAGTTGACCACATCCTCGAGCAAGGGTTTGACTTGCACCGCTTTGTGGGGGGATTGGCGAGCCACGTTCGGGATGTCCTGTTGGCCAAACACGAGGCCACCATTGCCCTCATGGATGTCCCCGACTCCGTCAAGGAACAGTACCGCCAGCAATCACAGCAAGCTTCGCCCGCCTTTTTGGCCAATGCGTTGAAAGCGCTTTCGCAATGCGACTTGTCCTACCGAAGTAGCTCCAATCCGCGCCTCTTGGTGGAAATCGCCTTGTTGGATCTCGCAGGAATGGGCCAAGGCTCGGACGAAAAAAAAAAGCCTGAACCCCAAGGGGTAGAAACTGCTCCAGATCCGCAAGTCTCCGCTCCTCCGGCTCCTGTCGAAACGATGACGTCCGCAGTACCTGAGGTTCCTGCTACGATCGAGGAAACTGCTGCGCCAGCGGTTCCCTCTGTGCCTGCTAAGTCGGCTCCAACACCTGAAGTACCTGAGGAAGCTCCTTCGGCCGTTTCCGAAGCCGAGGCGCCTGAAGTTCATGATGCGCCGGTGGTGCCAACCGTAGATGCAAAGCCACCTGTACCTGTAGATAAGGCACCCACGGTTTACGCTACTCAAGAAGAACGTGAAACAGAGCAGCCATCGGAGGAACCGACCCGAAAGCGCCGCTCAACCTTTTCTCTGAAGGCCAATATTGGAGGTGCCGCATTGACGGTGGCGGAGACGGTAGAGGTTTCGGTCGAAGAGTCTGAAGTCAAGCGTCTTTCGGCTTTTAGTCAGCACGCTTTGGAGACTGCTTGGATGGATACGGTGAAGGCTATGGAGGACCGGCCGGTGATACATTCGGTCATTTCCAAGGCGACGCCCGTCCTGGAGGACGATTTTAGGATCCGAATTTCCGTCGAAAACAAAGTGCAGGCGGACTATTTGGAGGGTGTTCGGGACGAGCTCATCGGCGGGCTGCGTAGCTTGCTGGAGAACGATGCCATCCGTTGGTCCATTAACGTAGAGGAGGGGGCTAGCAACGCCCGAATCGTCTACACTCCCGAAGAGCGCTATCAGTTTTTGTTAGAGAAAAACCCGCATTTGGCCGAATTCAGAAAAGAATTTAAGCTGGATTTGGAGTAACTTTGCAATCCTTTCAAAGAATGGGCGTTTGGCCCGATAAAGCAGTTGGTATGAGTAAGATTAAAGTAGCCAATCCCGTCGTCGAATTGGACGGCGATGAAATGACCCGCATCATTTGGTCATTTATCAAAGAAAAACTCATCCTCCCCTACGTGGATGTGGACATCAAATACTACGACTTGGGTATGGAGCACCGCGATGCGACCAACGACCAAGTGACCGTAGATGCCGCTGAGGCCATTAAGAAGTACAATGTGGGCATCAAGTGTGCCACCATCACGCCCGACGAAGCACGTGTTGAGGAATTTGGCCTCAAGAAAATGTGGAAGAGCCCCAACGGCACCATCCGCAACATCCTGGGCGGCACCGTATTCCGCGAGCCCATCATTTGTGAAAACGTTCCCCGTTTGGTGACCACCTGGAACAAGCCTATCGTTATTGGCCGTCACGCGTTTGGCGATCAGTACCGCGCGACCGACACCGTGATCACGGGTAAAGGCAAGTTGACCATGACCTTCACGCCTGAGGATGGTTCAGAGGCCCAAACCTTTGAGGTCTACAACTTCGACGGCGGCGGTGTGGCCATGAGCATGTACAACACGGACGAGTCGGTCTACGGCTTTGCACGCTCCTGCATGAATTTGGCCTTGCAGAAAGGCTGGCCTCTTTACTTGAGCACGAAGAACACCATTTTGAAGCAGTACGACGGTCGCTTCAAGGACATCTTCCAAGAGGTCTATGAAACCGAATTCGCCGAGCAGTACAAAGCAGCCGGCATCACCTACGAGCACCGCTTGATCGACGACATGGTCGCATCTGCCCTGAAGTGGGAAGGTGGCTTTGTTTGGGCTTGTAAGAACTACGACGGCGACGTTCAATCCGATACGGTTGCGCAAGGCTTCGGTTCTTTGGGCTTGATGACGTCCGTTTTGGTAACGCCCGATGGCAAAACCCTGGAAGCGGAAGCAGCACACGGCACCGTGACCCGTCACTTCCGCCAGCACCAGCAAGGCAAGCAAACGAGCACCAACCCCATCGCCTCCATCTTCGCATGGACGCGTGGTCTGGCGCACCGTGGCAAGTTGGACGGCAACGATGCCTTGGTGCATTTTGCCAACACCTTGGAGACTGTTTGCGTCGACGTGGTAGAGTCTGGCAAGATGACGAAAGACTTGGCCATCTGTGTGCACGGCAACAACGTGCAGCACGGTACGCACTACCTCTACACGCAGGAATTCTTGGACGCTATCGACCAGGAGCTTCAGGCGCGTTTGAACTGAGGGTAAGGAGCTCGGGCTTTGCCCTGTAGCTTGAGCGCTAGGAAGCTCGGGCTGCGCCCTAAAGCTAGAAAGCACGCGCTTCGCGCTGTGGCTTTTCGCTTAAACGCTTAATCTCTTTTACCCTTAAACTGTGTGGTGGATCTTCGCCGCGCGCCGAGATTTTCCATTGTTTTGCCAAGCTTTAGCCCTCTAGCTAACAAACGAGCAAACCAACAAACGCGCGCAGCGCCCCCTAGCTCCCTAGCCCCCTAGCTCCCTAGCCCTACGCAATCCCATGCCCCCGGCTGGCCTGCAAAACAGCATACCAATCCTCTAAGGGGAAGTCAAAGTCTAGGGCCCTCAAGGCGGCTTCAAGGCGTTCCAGCTTACCGGATCCCACGACCACTGTTGGATTGGAGGGTAGTTTTCGGATCCACGCGTAGGCGAGGGTGTCGATGGGCAGGTTGTGAACCTCGGAAAGCTGTTTGAAGAGGTCCGCTACGGCGTGGTCGCGTTCGGATTTGGGGTCAAAAAGACGTCCACCACCCAGCGGGGACCAGGCCATTGGGGCGTAATCGTGCAAGAGGGCGTGGTCTTGGCCGCCGTCAAAGAGGTAGTCGACGTGAAGGGGCGAAATCTGCACTTGGTTCGCGACCAAGGGCTGCTCGCAAGCGCTTTGGAGGGCGTCAAACTGGCCGGGGGTGAAGTTGGACACCCCGAAGTCGAGCACTTTGCCGGAAGCCTGCAAGTCGGAAAAGGCACGGGCCACCTCTTCGGGCTGAAGCAGGGGCGAGGGGCGGTGCAGGAGGAGGACATCCAATTTTTCGGCCCCAAGGCGTTGCAGGCTGTTCTCCACGCTTTGGACGATGTGCGCGTAGCTGTAGTCGTAGTGCTTGATGCGGCGTTCGGGCGCGGAAGCGGTCAGCAGTTTGATTCCACATTTACTCACAAGCTGCACGTTCTGACGGACCGAAGGCGCCAACAAGCCAAACCCCTGCCCAAATGCCGCCTCACAGCGGTAATCCCCGTAGATGTCAGCATGGTCTATAGTGTAAATGCCTAGGTCCAAAGTGGCCTCCACCAGGGAAGCGATGTCTTTAGGGCTGAGGTTCCAGTCCATCAAACGCCAGTAGCCGTGAGAAATAGGGGAAAAGGGCTTCATAGGGGAATATGTAGATAGGTTAGGCTGCGAAGTAGGGCGGTTTTTAGCGAAGGTTGTGCACGGTTATAGGCCAAACGAGCAGGGGACCAGCGGCGGGCTTTGTGGTGGGTTCGGCCTACTTGGCGCCAAATTTCGGCTTCCGCCTCTTGGCGTTCGGACGCTTGGATCCAGCCGCGCGATACAAATTCATCCAGGCGGCCCAGCACTTTCCCGGCGTGCGCCTCGACGTCCTTGGTTAAGCCCACATTGGTCCGGTAGCGGGTCCAAGGCGTAGTGGACCATTGCTGGGGTCGGTGCCCCGCTTGCCACAGGCGCATCCAGAGGTCGATGTCCTCAACGAGATCGCGGGATTCGCTCCAGCCGCCCACTTCTTCCAGGACGGAGCGACGAATCAAGCTGCCCGAAGGAGACAAGGGAAGGCGTTTGGTCACCAAGTCGGTGGCCTGAAGAAGTCGGTCGGTCTGACGAAGCCGCTTGCGCTGCCCGTCCCACTCCGTGTAGGGATGCCAGAGCCAGGTGCGCTCCGCCGAAACCTGAGCCAGGGCGTGCGCCAAAGCGGAATGCCAGCCAGTCTCCAGTACGTCGTCGGCGTCCAGAAAGAGAATCCATTCGGTTTGGGCCGCGCGCCAGCCCGTGTTCCGTGTGGCGCCTAGGCCTTGGTTGGCGCTGTGGTGGTGGACCGTTCGGTGGGAAGGGTCTTCGGACCGCCAAGCCTCCAGCAAGGCCGCGGTGCCATCGGTAGAAGCATCGTCGACGGCAATAGCTGAAATGCCCTGAGGTAGGCAGGCCAGCGTTTCGGGAAGGTAAGCAGCCGCCTGAAAGCAGGGTAGGACTACGGTAAAGGCAGACCTCGTACTCATGTGGCGCGGGGCATAAAGTGGCGAGGGAAGAAGCGGTGCAGGACGCGGCGCAGAGGTTCCTTCACGCCCAATCCTTCCAGGACCACTACGGCGAGACGCACCAGGCCTTCATAAGGGATGTGCAGCAAGACCAAGGGATGGAGGGTTAAAAAGCGCTTGAACAGCGCCCAGTTGACCGCTGCGTTCTCCTGCAGGCCCGGGCCGCGCCAGGTTTGGCGGTAGAGGGAGTGGGTCCACCAGGCCGCTACATTTCGGTAGGCTTTCCGAACGATCCAACGTTCGGGATGGTGCGCACCACGGATGTAATCAACAATGGCCAGCAGCTCGCGGTAGACCTTGCCGTTGGCATTGGCGCGCTGCCGCTGGGTGACCGCGTGCAGGCGGAAGTAGTTGAGGATTTCCGGGGTGTAGACGATGTCGCCCGCTTCGAGCATCCGGATGTAGAACATCCAGTCGCCGTTCAGTTTGGCGGTGGGGTCGGCGCCCCCGATGGCGTGAAAGCGTTCGGCCCTGAGTAAAGCGCCGGAGGCATTCGGGACGACATTGTGCAAAATCATGTACTGCTCAATCTCGTTCATGCCGCTGTTGGCGTAGGGTTTGGACCAGCGGTCGCCCCCAAAAATGTACTGGTAGTGCACGTCAAAGCTGTGCAGGGGCTCACTTTGCTCGTTGATGAGCATGGACTGGCCGTAGGCGATGACGGCGCTGGGATGCGCGTCTAGCAAGGCGACGAGTTTCTCAAGGAGCTGGGGATCCGCCACATCGTCGCTTTCCGCAATCCAGAGGTAGTCGCCTTGAGCCATGGTGGCCCCTTTGTTCCACTGCGCAAAGGTGCTGCCGCTGTTGGCGGCATTGGGGGTGAAGCGGAAGCGGGCATCCTTGGCTTCCCAAGCTTGTAAAATCTCGACCGAACGATCCGTCGAAGCGTCGTCCAAAAGCAGCACCTCAAAGTCCTGAAAACTCTGGTTGGCAATGCTTTGCAAGCGCTCTTCCAGGTAGGGCGCATGCATGTAGTTGGGGACGATGACGCTCACGCGCGGCCGGGACTCCTTCATACCCCGAATTTACACTACCTTCCGGCCCCATGCGCGCTGTTATCTACGGATTGCCCAAAAGTGGCACGACCTACCTCTTTTCGCTCTTGGCCGAAGCCATGACCCAAGAAGGTCCCCTCGTGGAATGCTTCGAACCTAAAACCATCGACCCAAACGGCACCTTGCGCCGCGGCGACGGCATGGCCTGGCCCCCGGCGGCGCACCAACTCGTTAAAATCCTCTACGCCGACGCCAACCAAAAATCCGGTTGGAACGGGCCCGAGGCGCAGGCCGCCTTTGCAGAATTCGATAAAAAGATCTTCTTGGTTCGGGACCCGCGCGACCGCTGGATTTCCGGCTTTTTCTACCGCTGGTTTCACCTCCACAATCCGGATCCCGAGGCCTTTTACCGGGCCCTTCGCTTGACGGAACACAAGGAAAAGCACCCCGATGAGGTGCCCTTCCACCAGCTGCACAGCAGCGACCCAACGGTGCTCCAAACCTGGGCAGAAGGGTATAAGCAAGGCTTGGATGCCCTGTCTGATTTCTTGACGGGTTTGGCCCAGGACGGCTGGTTCATCGTGCACTACGAGGACCTAGTCGACAAGAATTGGGCGGCTTTGGAGGCCTATTTGGGCTTCCGTTTGGCGGCAGACCATGGCATCCGTCCCAGTTTCAAGCACGTGAGCCGAACCAACAGCCACAGCAACTGGCGCCGCTGGTTTACCCCCGACGACGAAGCCTTTTTCAAGCCGGTTTTTGGCCCCTTCTTGCAGGCCCAAGGCTACGATGCGGAGGATTGGCGCTTAGATAGCGTTCAAGAACTGCCCGCAGCAGAGGGTTCCGGCTACATGCACCGCCTCTTTCACCACCCCAACGGCCCGCATGCGCTGCCCTTGCCCTGGAAGGCACGATTCAAAAAATTCCTGAAAGGGCTGCTAGGCCGGGCTTAAGGCTCCAAACGCCAGTCTTGGCGAAGGTGCACCCCGTTCTTGCCTGAAGGGTAGGCGGGGGCCTGCGCAAGGAAGCCACCGGACGCCACTTGGAAGCCCCACACATTTTTGTGCTCGTAGGCGACGACCCCGCGTTCGGTCACACGTGCCTGAACACTGTACCATCCTTCCATGAATGGCATGGCCTCAAAATGCACGTACACCTCACCGGATGCGGGCAATACAGAAGGCGCAAATCCATGGGCATGCATGGCCAGGGGCGCAATAAATCGACCGTCATTGCCGTGCACGTTTAAACGAATGTCTACATCGTGCTGATCGCCCTCGCCTTCGTAGGCAATGCGCAGGGTATTGGCCACCCCGGTTTGCGGCGGGCCGGCCATCCACTCCATATCGGTCAGGCGCAGTTTGCCACTGCCTGAAGCCACCCCATGCCCGGAAGCAAACGCTTCTTTGGGGCCATGCGCTTGCTGCAAGTAGTCCGTAACCAGATCGGCCGAAGCGCCATAGCGCACTTTCTCGCCGCGGTCGAGCCAAAGGGACTGCGGACACAGGGACTGCAGGGCGTAGAGGTTGTGGGAGACGAAGAGCACGGTTCGGCCCTTTTCGCTCATTTGGGCCTCCATACTCTGCAAGCATTTGGCCTGGAAACTGGCATCGCCCACAGCCAAAACTTCATCCACCACTAAGATATCCGCATGCAAATGTGCGGCCACAGAAAAGCCCAAACGCACCTTCATGCCGCTCGAATAGTGCTTGATCGGGTGATCCATGTACTGGTCGTGCAGGCCGGCAAATTCCTGGATGGCTTCCATGCGCTGCGCCATTTCTGGACGCGACATGCCGTGCAAGGCACCGCTGAGGTAGACGTTTTCGCGGCCCGACAAATCGGGGTGGAAACCGGTGCCCACCTCGAGCAGGCTGGTCATTTGGCCGCGGTACTTATAGCCCCCTGCACTCGGATGCGTCAGGCCCGACAGCAGCTTCAGAAGCGTGGACTTGCCCGCACCATTGGGGCCCATAAGGCCGAGCGCGGACCCCGCGGCCACCTCCAAATCCAAGGGCTTCAAGGCCCAGTAGTGGGTGCCTTTAAAGGAGCCCCGGCCCAAATACCGTTTGGCCAGGCCCTGCGTTTGAAGGGCGAGGTGCGAAGGCAGGCTCATAGGTCGTCGATCAAGGTGCGTTCAACGGCTTTCAGGGCCCAGGTGCCCGTCACAAAGAGTCCAAAGGCCACCCCAAAGGAAATCAGGTGGTAGTCGTTCCAATGGCCCAGCCCTAGCCAGCCAAAGCGCATACCGTCGGCCACCCCGACAAAGGGATTGAGGTAGAGGAGCCACGCGTGGTCCCCCAGGGCGCTGGCGAAGCGTTCGGTCGGATAGGCGATAGGGGTCAGCAAAAAGAGGCCTTGCACCAAAAAGGGAAGCAGCGCCAAGCCGTCGCGGTAGCGCACCGAAAGGGCCGCCATCCAATAGGCCAAGCCCAATGCGGCATAGAGGCCCATCGCCGCGAAGAGCAGCACCCAGTGCAGTCCCTCGACCCACATCCCCGTGGTCCAACCCCGATACACCCAAAACAGCAGCGTAGCCACCGAAAAATCCACTAGTGCCACTCCGGCTTTGCTCAGGGGGAGGGCGGTTCGGGGAAAGAAAACTTTACTGACGATGTGCTGGTTGTGCACCAAGCTCGGCGCACCCTGCAAAAGAATATGCTGGGCCATGAGCCAAGCGGGCAGGGCCGCAAAGGCGTAGAGGGGGTACGAAAGACCGTAAGGAGCCTCCACCTTCACAATCCACGAAAAGACGATCAGGACGATGGCGGCGGCTAGGAGGGGCTGTCCAATGGACCAGAGCCAACCCATGCGCGTTTGGGCGTAGCGCAACTGCAGGTCGCGTCGCGCAAAGGCCCAGGCGACGCTGCGCGCACGCCGAATCTCCGCAGCGCTCCTGCGCCACAACGGGTCTTTTGCGTGAACAGTCGTTACCGATTTACTCATAGCGTAGGGCTTCGATCGGATCCAATCGAGCCGCCTGACGCGCGGGGTACCACCCGGAGACAATGCCAACTAAAATGGAAACGATCAATGCTAAGATCATCCATTTTAGGGGGAAAACCGCAGGAGAATTCATTAATACGGCCATGCCGTTGCCGACGGCAAGCCCAAGGACCGTGCCCATCAGGCCTCCGATCAGGGAAACGAGAACGGCTTCGGACAGGAATTGTAAGACGATAATGCGCTGGTTGGCGCCCAGTGCTTTGCGGGTGCCGATCTCGCGGGTGCGTTCGGTCACGGAGACGAGCATGATGTTCATCAGCGCCACGGATGCCCCTAGTAGTGTGATAAAACCGATGAGGGCTGCGCCCATACTGACGGAACTCAGCGACTCGATCAAGATGGCCGAGAGGCTGTCGCTGCGTCGAATGTTGAAGTTGTTTTCCTCGCCGGGACGAAGTTTTCGGATCGCCCGCATGGCGGCCGTGGCCTGATCAATGGTAGCATCTAGGTACAGGGCATCGGGTGCCATAATGCTCGTCACATAGGACGAATAGGGGGTTCCAAAGTCCTGATGGCCCGTCATTAAGGGCAGGTAGACAATGTTGTCCGAGGCCATAAAGCCGCTGTTTCCTTTGGGCTTTGTAATGCCGATGACGGTGTAGGGTTTGTTGCCACTGATCCGAATGCGCTTGCCCAGCGCCCCGCCGTTGGGGAAGAGTTTGGCCGCCACATCCGGAGCGATAAGGGCTACCGCGCGCGCCTCGTTTAATTCAATCGGGGAGAAGTAGCGCCCTTCGGCGAGCTCCAAGGCATTGACCTCGGGGTAGTGCTTGTCCGCGGCCATGACCCGAACGTTGGGATTCGTCTCCTCGCCTTCAAAGAAAATCACCGCTGTGCCCATTAAATCGTCGCTCACACTCGCCACGACGCCCTGTGCATCGAGATTCTCCCGAAGTTTGATCGCCGTGCGCAGCGGAATTTGGGGTTGCTCTTTCTCACGCATCCCCCGGCGGCCAATCTGAATGTTCATCCCGCCTTGTTGAATCGTAAAGGTATTGGCGCCCATCGAGGTGAATTGGCCCGAAATACTGGACTCCATCACGCTCGTCGCCGTCAACATGCCCACCAGCGCCGTAATGCCAATAGCGATGATTAAAGCGGTTAAAACGGCCCGAAGTAGCTGAGCCCTAAGCGCTTGAACGGCCATTGTAAGGGCTTCAACGAGGATGGGGATGCGGAATTTCTGCATAGTTCGTGTAAAGGTAGTGGGTGGATGGCTTGGCTTTTGCACCTTTGCAGTCCCATGATGCTGAACAAATTACATGCCGCCTTCGCGGCCCTTGCCCTTTCTTTTGCGGCCCAGGCCCAATACGTGTACGTGGACTTTAACGACACCACCCTCTCTGTGAATGGCCAAATCGTTGATTTGGACGTCAATCAGGATACGGCATTAGATTTTCGATTCACCTTGTTGCGCGATACCGGTACCACGACCAATTTGATTGATGCGGCGTTGGTTTCTCCTTTTGATTCCGTGAATGGCGCCATTTTGGGCCAGCAGCGCGGTCTCTTCCACTACGCGGACCGCCTCGAGGTAGGGGACCTCATTGGCGCGACCTCCAGCTGGGCGGGCATGTCCCCTTCGGACGAGTACGGCACCATCGACTACCGCTTTGACAGCGTGCACGATCCCTATTCGCAATGGCAAGCGCCGTATACGGATGGCTTTTTGGGTACCCGAACGGAAAAGAACGGCCAATTCATCTACGGATGGATTCGCCTCCAAATGGCCGCCGACGGCAAGTCCTTCACCCTGAAAGACTGTGCCTACCAGCAGAAAGCGGACAGCACCATGGAAGCGGGTCACCTCTGGATTTCCGTCCCTGAAGTCGGAATGGAAGGCTACACCTGGCGCGTGGCTCAAGGCGGTTTGTATCTCCATCGTCCTGCCAACCAGTCGGCTGCAGAGGTCCGGGTACTAAGCCTTAACGGTCAAACGTTGCTCACGGGCACCTGGCGCGACGCCGAGTGGGTCATGCCCGTAGCTGCGCTACCCTCCTCCGTCGTGCTGCTCGTAGTGGAGTGCGAGGGCCGTCTTTGGATCGAGCGCATCCCGCTCGTTCAGCCCTGAGGCTAAAAAATTTCTTGTAATACAGTCGATTTGACAGAAAATCGACAGTGAATTCGGTTGTTTCCGAAGTATTTTTGCGTCAAATACCCAACGTATGGCATTTGATATTGAAATGATCCGCAGCTTTTACGAGCGCTTTCCTAGGCGCGTGGCTGCGGCACGCAACGTGGTTGGACATCCGCTGACCCTTTCTGAAAAGATTTTGTACGCCCACCTTTGGCAGGGCGACGCGACCGAGGCCTACCAGCGCGGCGCTTCCTATGTGGATTTTGCACCGGACCGAGTGGCCATGCAGGATGCCACGGCTCAAATGGCCTTGCTTCAGTTCATGCAGGCGGGCCGGAAGAAAGTAGCCGTTCCTTCTACGGCGCATTGCGACCACTTGATCCAGGCCCGTGTAGGCGCTACGGCTGACCTCCAAGATGCGGTCAATAAGAGCAACGAGGTCTTCAACTTCTTGGCTTCGGTCTCTAACAAATACGGCATTGGCTTCTGGAAGCCCGGTGCAGGTATTATCCACCAAGTGGTTTTGGAAAATTACGCCTTCCCCGGCGGAATGATGATCGGTACAGACTCGCACACGGTAAATGCTGGCGGTCTGGGCATGGTAGCCATCGGTGTTGGCGGTGCAGACGCCGTGGACGTGATGGCCGGTATGGCCTGGGAATTAAAGTTCCCCAAGCTCATCGGTGTGAAGTTGACCGGCGAACTCAACGGCTGGGCTTCTGCCAAGGACGTGATTCTCAAGGTAGCAGGCATCCTGACGGTGAAAGGTGGTACGGGAGCCATTGTCGAGTACTTCGGCGAAGGGGCAACCTCGCTCTCGTGTACTGGTAAAGGCACGATATGTAACATGGGTGCGGAAATTGGCGCCACCACCTCCACGTTTGCCTACGATGCCTCCATGGAGCGCTACCTGCGCGCCACGGACCGCAGCGATGTGGCCGATTTGGCCAATGCCGTGGCGGGTGAATTGACCGCCGATGCAGACGTCTATGCGCATCCGGAGAAGTACTTCGATCAAGTCATTGAAATCAACTTGTCCGAATTGGAGCCTCACGTGAACGGTCCATTTACGCCAGATTTGGCCACCCCCATCTCCAAGTTGGGCGAAGTGGCCAAGGCCAACGGCTGGCCCTTGGACGTGGAAGTGGGTCTGATCGGATCCTGCACCAACTCTTCCTACGAAGATTTGACCCGTGCCGCTTCGGTGGCCAAGCAGGCAGCTGCGAAGAAGCTGACCGTCAACGCGGAATATTCCGTAACCCCTGGTTCGGAGCAAGTGCGCTACACGGCGGAACGCGACGGCTTGCTCGGCGAGTTTGAAGCCATCGGCGGCAAAGTATTCGCCAATGCCTGCGGTCCCTGTATTGGACAGTGGGCACGTGAGGGCGCCGATAAGGGCGAGAAGAACACCATCGTTCACTCCTTCAACCGCAACTTCGCCAAGCGTGCGGATGGCAACCCCAACACGCATGCCTTTGTGGCATCTCCTGAGCTGGTAACCGCCCTGGCCATTGCCGGACGTTTGGACTTTAATCCCTTGACGGACACCCTTGTGAACCAAGACGGCGAGGCAGTTAAGCTCGATGCCCCTGTTGGTGAAGAACTCCCCGCCAAGGGCTATGCGGTCGAAGACGCGGGCTACCAAGCCCCTGCAGAGGATGGCAGCGGTGTCGTCGTCGAAGTAAACCCCGAAAGCCAACGCCTTCAGTTGCTCGATTCGTTC
>JAYQOY010000003.1:34131-49338 GCA_038145075.1 Schleiferiaceae bacterium
GGCAAGCCCTTGACGCTCGTCTTGACGCATGCCGATGGCAGCCAAGATAGCATCGTCGTGAACCACACGTACAACGAGCAGCAGATCGCCTGGTTTAAGGCCGGCTCTGCCCTCAACTTGATCAAGCAAGAACAAGGTTTGTAAGACCTAGGTTGATAAGTTCTCCGAGCCGCGGCCCCAAAAGGCTGCGGCTTTTTTTTACCTTCAAGCCATGGAGGCATACAGCAAACGGACCCAGCGCGGATGGGCCATGTACGATTGGGCCAACTCCTCGTACTCCCTCGTCATTGGCACCGCCATTTTCCCGATTTACTACGCCGCCGTGATGGAAGGTGCCGGGAAGACGACCTTCCCCTTTTTCTGGGGAGAGATATCCACCACGGCCGCCTACACCTTTGTCGTAGCGGCTTCCTTTCTGACCATCAGCATTTTCACACCCTACCTCAGCGCCCTGGCGGAAATTGCGGGCAACAAGCGCAGCTTCATGCGCGGCTTTGTGTACACAGGGGCATTGGCCTGTATGGGCATGTATGCGTTTACCGATGATGTGCTCTGGTGGGGTTTGCTATCGCCCTATCTCGCATCGCTCTGCTTCTCCGGCAGTCTGGTGTTTTACAATTCTTACCTCCCCGAAATTGCGCCCGCCGAGGAGCAAGACGCCCTTTCAGCCCGGGGATTTGCGTTGGGCTACCTGGGCAGTTCGTTGGTACTCATCGCCGCCTTGGCCGGCATCCAAAATCCCGAATGGTTTGGACAAAGCACCGGCTGGGTGACCCGAATGAGCTTCGTCGTCGTGGGCCTTTGGTGGCTCGGTTGGGGAGAATACGCCCTCTTCCGCCTGCCTTCCGGTCGGGGCGTTCATGCCCCCGTGAAAGAAAAAGGCTGGATCCGCGCGGCGTACCAGCGCTTGTTTGATGTCGTGCACGAATTCCGCGGCATGCCGGGTGTAGAGCGCTTTCTGGTGGGCTTCTTCTTTGCATCCGCAGGCGTTCAAACGGTCATTCTCATTGCGTCCCTCTTCGGTTCCAAAGCTCTGGGTCTTGAAACAAGTGCGCTCATCACGACTATTTTGCTCATTCAATTTGTCGGCATCCTGGGGTCTTGGATCTTTTCCCGATTGAGCCGAATGTGGGGCAACATCCGTGCCCTGGTCCTGGCCTCTTTCATCTGGGTAGCCATCTGTGCTCTGGCCTATTTTGTGGATTCTGAAGTCCAATTTTACCTTCTTGGCGCTGCCGTAGGTCTTGTGCTCGGCGGAATTCAATCCTTGGCTCGATCTACGTTCAGCAAGCTCTTACCTGCCGAAGGCGAACACGTCACCTACTTCGCCTTCTTTGACATTGCCGAGAAATTAGCGACCGTATTTGGCATGGTTGCCGTCGGTTGGTTGGAAACCAGCACCGGGGACTTGCGCTTGGCCGCTGCCATGCTTTCGGTGTTTTTCTTTGTAGCCGTCCTCTTTTGGGGACGGGTCAGAATGGTACAGAAATTGTAATTTCATGGCTATGAAACCGGCGCTATTTCTGACTGCTTTCGCGATGCTCTCGGTGTTTTCGGGCTGTTACTACGACAATGCCGAAGAGCTCTATGGCACAACGCCTTGCGATGCTTCCGCAGTAACCTGGACCGCAGATATTCAACCCATGCTTCAAGCGAATTGTGTGTCCTGCCATTCAGGTGCTTCACCATCTGGCGGAAAGGACCTGAGTACGTATGCCAATGTGAAGACCTACCTCGGTGGCGCAGTGAGTCGAATGAACAAGCCCCTAGGCGACCCGCTCATTATGCCCCCAAGTGGCCCTCTTTCCGCCTGTTCTTTAACTAAACTTGATGCGTGGGTTGCTGCCGGCGCATTGGAAAACTAATCCCAAACCCCTATGAAAAAGACCCTTTTCCTTTCCATCGCACTTTTGGCGACTTTGTCGGCTTCGGCCCAGAAATTGGTTAGCCGTGACACCTATGTGCACTTCTTTTCGGAAACCCCCGTAGAAGACATCGAAGCATCGCTCAAAGACGGGGTAGGACTTATTAACACGGCGAATAATGAGTTTGTCTTCCAAGTGACCATTCAGTCCTTCACCTTTGAAAAAGCCCTGATGCAGGAGCACTTCAATGAGAACTACATGGAGTCTACCAAGTACCCCAAAGGACTGTTTAAAGGAGCTATCAAAGGGGATGTGAATTTTGCCAAGCCAGGGACGTATACGGTGAAATTGGAGGGAACCATGACCATCCACGGGAAGGACCGCGCTATGACGGTGCCCGCTACCATCTCCGTGACCAAAGAAGGCCTGGTAAACCTAGAATCCACCTTTATTGTGAAGCCCGGCGACCACGACATTGAGATCCCCAGCTTGGTAGTCACCAAAATTGCCAAGGAAATTGAAGTCAAGGTTAAGTCCACGCTTCGTGCGAGTTAAGCATCTATTTGCCCTACTGGGGCTATTGACCTTGCCACTGGTCTCATGGGCACAGGATGATTTATTGGCGGAATTGGATGCCATCGCTCCGCCTCCGCCCAAGGCCTACGTCTACGCTACGTTTAAGGGTACCCGCGTCATCAACCAGCAATCGGTAGAACTCCCCGCTGCCGGCGTAGGGCAGTTTGTGATTGGCCACCGGTTTGGGGCCTTGAACGATCAGCCGCTGTACAATTTGTTCGGTTTGGACGTGGCACAGATTCGCTTTGAATACAGTTATTCGCCCGTCAAGTGGTTGAATTTTGGCGCGGGACGATCCTCGGGTTCCAAGACCTACGACGGCTTTGCCAAGGTGCGTTTCACGCGGCAATCTAGCGGCTCCGGCTTTAATTGGCCCGTGACCACCGCGTACTACACCAATGCCACGATTGTGACGACGCCCTTTTCGGACGGTTTTGACCATTATTTCACGGACCGAATGGCCTACACCCATCAATTCTTGGTGGCGCGCAAGTTCAACGAAGCCTTTTCGTTCCAAATCGCTCCCACGTTGGTGCACTTCAATTTGGTGGAGAAAGCCACCGATAAGAATGACCGTTTAGGCATTGCTTTTGGCGGTCGCTACAAGTTGACCCAGCGCATGGCCCTTACGGGTGAATACATGCTGCGTGCCGACCGGGGTGCCTGGGAAAACGATCCTTATGCCAACGCACTAAGCATTGGGGTGGATATTGAAACGGGCGGCCACGTCTTTCAATTTCACCTGACCAACGCACGTTCCATGGCGGATCCTCAGTGGATGATGCAAACGCCTGGACAGTGGGGGAAAGGCGATATTTTCCTGGGTTTTAACATCACGCGGGTCTTCACGCACGTTGCTCCTGAACTGTAAGACCTTCCCTTCAACCAAGCAAGATGGATCGCACTTTTGACCTCATCGTAGTCGGGGGCGGCATCGTAGGTGCGGCCACGGCCTACCAGTACCGGCAGTTGCATCCTTTGGCGCGAATTGCTGTGTTTGAAAAGGAAGCGCGCCCCGCCGCCCATCAAACGGGACGTAATTCGGGTGTGATTCACTCAGGTCTGTACTACAAGCCCGGCTCGCTCAAGGCACGCACCTGCTTAAGCGGCTATGCCCAATTGCTCGATTTCTGCACGGAAAACGGGGTTGCGCATGAAGTCTGTGGAAAGATTGTGGTGGCGACCGATGCGCAGGAGGCGGCGCGTTTGCGCGGATTGGCAGAGCGCGGTACCCAAAATGGTTTGCAAGGCCTCCGATTCCTAGATGCAGACCAAGCACGCGAGATCGAGCCTCATATCGAGGCCCACGAAGCCTTGTGGGTGCCCCAGACAGGCATCGTGGACTACGTGGGCATGACGAAAAAACTGCTGGAGCGAGCCACAGAGGCCCAAGGTTCGGTGCGTTTGAATTGCCGCGTACTTGAATTAACGCGAAAAGGGGCGGTCAGCGAGGTGAAAACCACGGAAGGGACCTTTGAAGCGCCCTATGTCGTGGTCTGTGCAGGCCTGCAAAGCGACCGAATCGCAGCGAAAGACGGCGTGCGAAATGGCATTCGCATCGTGCCCTTTCGGGGCGATTACTACGATTTGACGCCTGAGGCGGCCCACAAGGTGCGCAATCTCGTTTACCCCGTGCCTGACCCCGAATTCCCCTTCCTGGGTGTCCACTTCACGCGTATGGTGGAAGGCGGGGTGGAATGTGGCCCCAATGCCGTTTTCAGCTTTGCCCGAGAAGGCTACACCAAGACGGCCTTCGACGCCAAGGACAGTGCGAGTGCGCTGGGGTTTGGAGGAACATGGCGCTTGTTTGCACATCACTGGCGCTACGGCTTGGGCGAATACGAGCGGGCGTTTTCAAAGCCCAAATTCCTCAAGGCCTTGCAAAAGATGATGCCAGGTCTTCAGATGGAGGATATTGTGCCGGGCCGAGCGGGAATTCGCGCGCAGGCGCTGGATCAACAGGGCAAACTCGTCGATGATTTTGTGATTGAGCGTGGAGCTGCCGCGGTGCACGTCATCAATGCCCCCTCTCCGGCTGCGACGGCTAGTTTGGCCATCGGCGAGGAGATTCTGCGCCGACTCTAGGATTTACACCTGCGGCTCAGGCCAGGCGCTCTCTTTTCCAATGTGGAAGAGGGCATCGCCGCGGTGCACCAAAGGGATGTTGTTATGGCCAATAATGAAGCCGTCCATGGGGCTGTAGACCTTGACGCTGTAGCTGTCGTAGGGGTTGCGGATTCTGCCGATGAGTTCGCCTTCACGTACGGCTTGGCCGCTTTCACGCTCGGAGGAGAAGAGTCCGGAAGCTTCCGCCCGCACCCAAGTATTGCCAGAGATGTGCCGAATGGCCTTTTGATCGCCTTTCTGGCGCCCTTTGAGCCCGCGGGGCTTGGGAGATGCCTCCAGCATGCCAATGGAATGCATGAAGCGCTTGGTGCCGCGAATTGCTTCTTTAACCGCTTTCTCTTCTAAGCGCAAAGATTCACCCCCTTCGTACACGATGATAGGGACACCTTGGGTTTGCCCGCAGGCGCGCAAGGAACCCGAAATCAAACCCGAACCGAGCGCAATAGGGGCTTTGAAGGCTTTGGCCATCTCGATGGCTTTAGGATCCTGGTCGTCGTAGCGGATTTGGGGGTAGTTGGTTCGGCTCGCTCCACCTGTGTGGAAGTCAATGCCCATGTCCACTACCGGCAGAATCTTCGTCGCCATGGTATGCGCGACTTGCGCCGCGAGCGAACCGTTGGGAGAACCCGGAAAACTGCGGTTCACATCCTTGCCGTCGGGCACTTCCCGGCTAAAAAAGAGGAAGCCATAGACGTTGATAATGGGGATGGCCACCACGCTGCCGCAGCTGATTTTGTTGAGGATGCCCAGCGAAATCATGCGCCGAACGACTTCAATTCCATTGACCTCGTCGCCGTGAAGGCCGCCAGAAAGCAAGAGTGTAGGGCCGGGATTTTCGCTCCGAAACACGTGAACCGGCATGTGGATCAGCGTGCCAGAGAGGAGGCGGGCAACTTGAATATCAACGGTCTTGCTGGTGCCTGCCGGGATGACCACGTCATCAATCACCAAGGCATCCGAAAGCATTAGCGGCCGGTGTAGGTTTGGGGGGTCAGCACGCGAAGTTCATCCTTTACAGACTCGGAGACCTCCAAGGTTTCGATGAATGCCGCCATGGTGCTGTGCGTGATGCCTTCGTTGGTGCGCGTGAGGGCCTTCAGCGCTTCGTAGGGCTTGGGGTAGCCCTCGCGGCGTAGGATGGTTTGAATGCCTTCCGCAACTACAGCCCAGTTGGCTTCGAGGTCGCGATCCATCGCTTGCTCATTGACAATCAGTTTGCCCAAGCCTTTTTGCAGGTTCTGCATGGCAAGCAAGCTATGGCCAAAGGGAACGCCCACATTGCGCAAGACGGTGCTGTCCGTGAGGTCGCGTTGGAGGCGGGAGATGGGCAATTTGGCTGAAAGGTGCTCGAGCAAAGCGTTGGCGATGCCGAGGTTGCCCTCTGCATTTTCAAAATCGATGGGATTCACCTTGTGGGGCATGGCGGAGGAGCCTACTTCGCCTGCCACAATGCGCTGCTTGAAGTACTCCATGCTGATGTACTGCCACACATCCTTGGCAAAGTCCAGCAAAATGGTGTGGATGCGCTTCATGCCGTCCAAATAGGCCGCCAAATGGTCGTAGTGCTCAATTTGGGTAGTCGGGTGGGAGCGCTTGAGGCCCAAAATATCTCCGCAGAAATGCGCGGCAAAGGCGTGCCAGTCGATCCTAGGAAAGGCGGCATAATGGGCGTTGAAGGCGCCGGTGGCTCCGCCAAACTTCGCGGCGAAGGGAACGGTGTTTAGATGCTTCAGCTGCTCTTCGATGCGTACGACAAAGACGTCCCATTCTTTGCCCAAACGCGTCGGGGAAGCGGGTTGGCCATGCGTGCGCGCCAGCATGGGCAAGTCTTTCCACTCCTGCGCTTGTTCTTTGAGGGTCGCAAGCAAGTCCTCCAACGCTGGGCGGAAGATGTCCTCGTGGTATTCCTTGATGGAGAGGGGAATGGCCGTATTGTTGACGTCTTGTGAGGTCAGGCCGAAGTGGATGAATTCGGATTGGTGGTGGAGGCCCAAGGCTTCCATTTTCTCTTTGAGGAAGTATTCGACCGCTTTGACGTCGTGGTTGGTCGTCTTTTCGATGCCCTTGATGTGAAGGGCATCTGCTTCGCTGAATTCCGTGTAGAGGGCGCGCAGAGCCTGCTTTTGGCTTTCTGTGATGTCGGCCAGGGCGGGCAAGGGCAATTCCGCCAACGCAATGAAGTACTCCACTTCCACGCGGACGCGGTAGGAGATCAATCCAAATTCAGAAAAGTAGGGGGAGAGGGGCCGGGTCGTGCGCGCATAGCGGCCATCCAGCGGAGACAAGGCGTGTAAGGCGAATTCCATTCCAGATACTAAAGCACAAAGGTACCAAATGCCGGTAGGACCGCCGTGGATTTTAAGGCCTCAGCGTGAAAAATCTGCCAGGTCTCCCCATTGGTGAGGGCGCCCCAGGGGGCTTGGGTGCGCAAATTGTAGCGCATCCATTGGTCGACGACGGATTCGCTCAGGGCCACTGTGGGCGCTTTGCACTCCAGGAGCATCCAAAGCTTTCCTTGGTGAAAAACGGCAATGTCAAAGCGTTTTGCGAGTCCGTTGACGGTGATTCCGCGCTCCACGGCGATGGCCTCGGGCGGGTAGCCTGCATCCAGCACCAAACGCCGCAAGGCATCTTGACGAACCCATTCTTCGGGGGTCGCCTTGACGTACTTCTTGCGGAAGGCATCCCAGAGGGTAGGGGATTCGGGATCCAAATCCTGCATGCTCGAATGAAGCCAAGGTCTCATGCTGCAAAGGTTATGTACTTTTGCGTTTCCAATGAAGAAAAAGATCCTGCCTTACCGCGATCCGTTTGGGTACCCCATCTGGGCCAAACGCACGGTCATCTTTTGGTTTGGCATGGTCACGTGGTACCGCTGCAACCGTTTGAATAAGCTGAAAGTGAGCGGGGGAGAGCATTTGGCGGCCTTGCCAGACCATAATGTGCTCTTTGTGAGCAACCACCAAACCTACTTCATGGATGTGGCGAGCATGTACCTCGTGTTTAGCCATGCCAAGCACAAGATTTACGATCGGGCGGATCGATTTTGGCCCTTTATCAATCCCAAGATTAACCTCTTCTTCATCGCCGCCAAAGAGACGATGAAGGCTGGCTTGTTGCCCCGAATGCTGGCCTTGGCCGGTTCGGTAAGTATTAAACGCACCTGGCGCGAGGCGGGCAAGGATATCAGCCGAAATGTGGATTCCCGCGATTTGGACAACATCAAGAAAGCCATTGGCGCCGGCTGGGTGATCACATTCCCCCAAGGAACAACGAAACCCTATGTTCCAGGAAGACGAGGCACGGCTCACATTATCAAGCAGTTGAACCCTGTTGTGGTGCCTGTAGTGATCGATGGTTACCGCCGTGCGTTTGACAAAAAAGGCCTTCGGACGAAGAAGCGCGGCAGCCAGCTGCGCATGCGCTTCAAGGAACCCATGTCTTTTGCGGTGGATGCAAGTCCACAAGAGATTCTTGATCAAATCATGGACGCGATCGAGCAATCCCCAAAGCACCAAGGAATTCGTACCTTGGAACCGTCTAACCGTCCAGCAAACGCCTGAACATGAAACGCATCCTCTTCCCTGTGTTGGCCGCTTTGGCCTTATTCGCTGCCTGCGAAAAGAGCATCCTGCCCGAAGACGCGAGCTACGACCAACGCAATGTGGTTCTCCGCCACTTTTTCTACTACGATGGGGTGACCATGGATACTAACAAAATTTTCTTGTTGGGCAATTCCGAGGTTCGCTTTCAGGACATCGAGGTGGTTTTTGGACAGTACTACTTCACGGACCACTTGGACGACACGCTGACGCCTAACTTCAAGGATACGGTCAACCCGTATGTATTTGACCCCGTTGCCGCCTCGTTGACCTACAACACGGAAGCACGCTTGTACCGCCTCTCAAAAGGCGTGTACAGCGGTACGCATCACTTCCGCATGGGTTTGGATTCAGCGGCAAACGCAACCGCTCCTAGTGCTTTGGGTGAAAAGCACACGTTGCGTCACCCTGGACTGTACCGAGGTGAGAATGAAGGGTATAACATCTTGTACATCAAGGGCCTCTACAAGGACGTCAACGATACTACGGTGGCGGCTCCAGACAAGCCTTTTGTGTACCGAGTGTCCAACAATTTGATGCAGATGGATTGGTTTAAGTCCATGTCTTTCAATGTGGTACCAAATCGCGATGTCAACATCAACATCGTTTGGGATATTGAGAAACTGCTCTTGGGAACGGACCCGCTTCTGGTCGACGACCTCGACGTAGATCCCAGCAACCCCCTTGCAGCGGGACTTTGGCCGAGTATAAAGGCCAACATGGAGGCTTCCTACGAGATCCAGCTTTAAGCCATTTATGAAGGCGCACTTTATCGCCATTGGAGGCTCGGCCATGCACAATTTGGCCTTGGCTCTGGCCGAACGTGGGGATACCGTCATCACGGGGAGCGACGATGCCATTTTTGAGCCTTCTCGCAGTCGTTTGGCGGCTGCGGGTATCCTTCCGGAATCGGAAGGCTGGTTCCCAGAAAAGATTACGGCGGATCTCGATGCGGTCATTTTAGGGATGCACGCTCGGGCCGACAATCCAGAACTCCTGCGCGCCCAAGCATTGGGCCTCCCCATTTTTTCCTACCCCGAATACCTCTTCGAAGCCACCAAGGGCAAGACCCGCGTGGTCGTAGGCGGAAGCCACGGCAAAACCAGCACGACCTCGATGCTTTTGCATGCCCTGCGCATGGACGGTCTGGATGTGGACTACATGGTGGGCGCTCAATTGGCGGGCTACCAAACCATGGTACGCCTGTCCAATACCGCGGAGTGGGCCGTGTTTGAAGGGGACGAATACTTGTCCTCGCCCATTGATTTACGCCCCAAATTTCACCTCTACCGGGCCAATGTGGCCATCTTGACCGGGATGGCTTGGGACCACGTCAACGTGTTTCCCACCATGGCGGATTATGAAATGGCCTTCAGCGGTTTCCTCGAGAGCATGGAACCCGGCGGCACCTTGATCTACAACGAGGAGGATGAAGCCCTGACCGCCGTGGTGCTCGCAGACCAAAGCCCCATTCGCAAGATTCCTTACCGCACGCCTGCATACCGTGTAGAAAACAACCAATGGATTTGGGAGACGCCCCATGGCGACCTCCCCCTTCGCATCATGGGCAGACACAATCTCAGCAATGCCGAAGGCGCCCGCTGGTTGGCTTTGGAGATGGGGATTCAAGAAGAAGACTTCTACGACGCTATGGCCACGTTTGAAGGGGCTCAACGTCGTTTAGAAGTGCTAGCCGAGTCTGATGCGCGTTGCGTGCATTTGGACTTTGCGCACGCACCCAGCAAAGTGAAAGCGACAGTAGCCGCTTACGTGGAGACCTACGAACAGACCGCGGGTCTGCTGGAGCTGCACACCTTCAGCTCCTTGAACCCCGCCTTTATACCAGGCTATGCGGGTACGATGGAGGGCCTAGGCCAAGCTATGGTTTACTTTGACCCAGCCGCGGTGGCGCACAAGAAGCTCCCGGCTTTAGATCCGGCCTGGGTGCGAGAGACCTTTGGTCCCGGCGTCCAAGTATTTACGCGCCAAAAAGAGGTGCAAGCTGCTTTGGAGGCTTTGCCAACCACCTGCCATTTGCTCATCATGTCGTCTGGAAATATGGGCGGCATCGATGTCCGCACCTGGGCTCCTTCGTGGGTCTAATCCCAGACTCAGTCGCAGCCGCCCGTTAGAAAACCGCCGTTTAAGGGCCAGGTCAAACTCCACAGCCACGTGGTGCGCAGTTTATCGGTGCGCATGTCCAAGGTGGTTTGTGGACCAAAGGCAATTCTTAAAGGAAGTACCACGTGATAGTTGAGGACCGATGGGATCATTCGGTTCCGGTAGTGGCCTTGAACCCGCAAGACCCAGGGGTAGCCTGTCTGATGGTAGACCAGAGGTACACCAGGGGTTTCCGTGAAGGAGCTGCGTGCATGGCCCCATCCGACACTGGCACTGAGGTCCCACCCGCCGTGGAGGCCTACGAGGTAGCCCGTCGTTATGAGCCCTGCCCAGCGCATCTGATCCAAGTAGAGCAATTCGCCCGTTTCTGTAAGGGCTTGACTCTGAGCGTCCTGAAGTCCCAGTCCTACCGTGAAATGGGGATGGACCCATGCGCTCACTTGAACGCCGCTTAAATTGCCCGAAATGCTATTCGCCGCGGCCGTGTTGGGGGAGAAGAGTTGGTAGGGCCCGCTTTCAAAATGCGCCGCAAAAGGCTCATGAAATACCATAGATATATCATGTATGTCGACCAATGTACCTGCCGGGCGTGTTGAATCCAGTATGGGTTGAATACTTGGCTCCACTTGCCCAAAGGCGAGACCGGGCAGAAGGCCTAAAGCGGCAAAAAAGCCTCTCATTCTTCCATCAATTTGCGCTGGATCTCATCCATTTCAAAGAAGTCTTCGGCTTCTTGGTAGGTGGGAACGACAGGCAAATCCTCGTCGAAGAGGTTCATGAGACTTTCGCGAACGATGACGATAAAGCTGAAGTTTTCGTCCAAACGCTCCACCTGGAAGTCCTGCAAGGCATCCGTATCCTCAAACTCCTCAACAATCGTCAAATTGAGCAGGACGTGCGCGTTGGCGTGCTTCTGCATGAGGGTTTGAAGCTCATCGACATGGGCTTCGGTAAAGGTGTCCTCGCCAAACTTGATGTGCAAGAAGGACGCTTTGGATTCAACTTTAAAGGACATAGGTCTTAAGCAATGGTCGTTCCTTGGGAGGCGAGAAGATACAACACAGCCATGCGAACTGCTACACCGTTCTGCACCTGGTCCAAAATGATAGCATACTCAGAATCTGCTACTTCGGACGTGATTTCCACACCGCGGTTGATGGGCCCGGGGTGAAGAATCAGCGGAATGCTGCTCAATTTTTTCAACTTTTCCATCGTGACGCCGTAGCGCATGTGGTACTCGCGAATGCTCGGGAAGTAGGCACGGTCCATGCGCTCGTGCTGCACGCGCAGCATGTTGGCTACGTCCGCCCATTCCAGGGCGTCTTCCAGCTTGGGAATCACCGTGACCCCCAGGTCGTGGATGTGACGCGGGATCAAGGTGGCGGGGCCGCAGACAGCCACTTCAGCGCCCAAGGTTTGGAGGCAGAAGATGTTGCTCAAAGCCACGCGGGAGTGGGTGATGTCGCCCACAATGACAATTTTCTTACCGGCGAGGTCGCCCAATTTCTCCGTCATGGAAAAGGCGTCCAAGAGGGCTTGGGTGGGGTGCTCGTGAGTGCCGTCGCCCGCATTGACGATTTGAGCGTCCACGTGCTTGCTGAGGAATTCAGCGGCACCGGGCTCGGAGTGGCGCATCACAATCATGTCGACCTTCATGGCCAAGATGTTGTTCACGGTGTCCACCAAGGTTTCGCCCTTCTTCACAGAGGAATTGGAGGCGGCAAAGTTGATGACGTCGGCGCTGAGACGCTTTTCGGCCAGTTCAAAGCTGAGGCGGGTTCGGGTCGAATTCTCAAAAAAGAGGTTGGCGATCGTGATGTCGCGCAGCGAAGGAACCTTCTTGATGGGGCGATTGATCACCTCTTTAAACTGAGCGGCCCAATGCAAAATCAACTGGATGTCCTCTTTGGGAAGGCCTTTAATTCCAAGCAGATGGCGGGTACTCAGTTTAGCGCTTTGCGGCATGGGGGATAGATTCAATCAAAATGGTGGGGACGTCGTTGGCCCATTCGAGCCGAACGCGTTCCTCGGCTATGGCGTCCACGCGGCGTCCAGAAAAGTCAGGTTGAATAGGCAGTTCGCGGGAGAAGCGGCGGTCCACCAGCACGCATAGCTCTACGCGGGTGGGTCGACCATAATCGCCCAAGGCGTCCATGGCGGCGCGCACACTGCGCCCCGTGTACAGGACATCGTCGACCAAGATGACACGCTTGCCCTCAATCAGGACGTTCATCTCGTTGGGGCTGGCCGCTAGAGGCTCCTCGCGTCGTCGAAAATCGTCCCGGTGAAAGGTGATGTCCAAGGCGCCAAAGGGCACGTCATCCACCCCGTGCTGGGTCTTCAAAAGCTGAATAAGGGCCTTGGCCAACTGCGTGCCACGCGGCTGGAGCCCAATAATCACCGAATTGTTCCAGGGGAAGTGAACCTCGTTCAGTTGACAACAAAGGCGGTTCAGCGTTGCGGCGCATTCCCGTGCATCAAGTAGCGTTTTCGTTGCCATCGTAGGGGCAAAGGTAAATTTTTGCGCTCACATCTCGTACACGACCTTTGGGCAATGTCGATGCATTGGCAAATTTTAGGCTGCGGTTCGGCCGTTCCACTGCCGCAGCACCACCCTTCGGCCCAAATTCTCCACGTGGGCGGAAAGAGTTACCTCCTGGATTGTGGCGAGGGGACGCAGGTGCGATTCAAAGAATTTGGGGTGAACGGCCAACAGGTTGATGCCATTGCCATCACGCATTTGCACGGCGATCACGTCTACGGACTGCCGGGCCTCCTCTCGTCCTGGCACTTACTGGGCCGATCCAAAGCCCTCACCCTGATAGGCCCGCCCGATCTAGAGGCTTTTATCCGCCCCCAACTGGAGCTGAGCCGGTGTTGGTTGGAATACCCCCTGCACTTTGTGGCATGTACGGACGAGCCGGGCGCCCGGGTGTTTGAAGATGAAGCCGTTCAAATCTTCAGCCATCCGCTCACCCATTCCATTCCCACGTGGGGCTACAAAGTGGTCACCCAGCGCGGTATGCGCCGAATTGACGCCGAAAAAGCCCGAGCTGCCGGCGTCGAAAGCTGCGACATGCGCCGCTTACAACTGGGCATGGATGTCGTTACCCGCAGTGGTGCTACCGTTTTAAATGCGTCGGTCACCCTGGATCCGCGTCCTCCACTTCAATTTGCCTACATCACGGATACCGCCCCTCTGCCTTCGCTGGTGGATTTTGTGCGCGGGGTTCATGTCCTCTACCACGAAAGCACCTTTTTGACGTCCCACGGGGAGCTGGCCCAGAAAAGCCAGCACAGCACGGCGGCTCAAGCCGCGCAAATCGCCTCCGCGGCAGAGGTGGGCACGTTGTGTTTGGGCCATTATTCGGTTCGCTACGGAAGCAGCGAGCCCTTCGTGGAGGAAGCTCTGGAAATTTTTCCCCGCGTCGTGGCGGGGTACAGCGGCATGCGCCGCGAGCTCACCCTGGAGGGCGAGCTGCGGGCGTTTAAGCGCGGGTAATTAGCTGTTCATCGAAATCAAGAACTCCTCGTTGTTGAGGGTCTTGGACATGCGGTCGTGCATGAATTCCATGGCTTCCACAGGCGTCATATCGGCCAAATGGCGGCGCAGGATGTACATGCGGCTCAGTACCTCAGGGGGCAAAAGGAGGTCTTCCTTGCGCGTGCCGGAGGACATGAGGTCCAGTGCGGGCCAAACGCGGCGGTTTGCAATCTTGCGGTCCAGCTGCATTTCCATGTTGCCGGTGCCCTTGAATTCCTCGAAAATGACTTCGTCCATCTTGGAACCCGTGTCGATCAAGGCGGTAGCCAAAATGGTCAAGGAGCCGCCGTTCTCAATGTTTCGGGCCGCACCAAAGAAGCGCTTGGGCCGGTGCAAGGCGTTGGCGTCCACACCGCCGGACAAAACTTTGCCGGATGCAGGGCTCACCGTGTTGTAGGCGCGCGCCAGACGCGTGATAGAATCCAACAGGATGATGACGTCGTGGCCACATTCGACCAATCGCTTGGCTTTTTCAAGCACAATGTTGGCGACCCGAACGTGACGCTCCGCCGGCTCATCAAACGTAGAGGCAACCACCTCCGCATTCACACTGCGGGCCATGTCGGTCACTTCTTCGGGACGTTCGTCCACGAGCAAGATGATCATGTAGGCCTCCGGATGGTTGGCGGCAATGGCGTTAGCGACTTCCTTGAGCAGGGTCGTTTTACCCGTTTTAGGCTGTGCTACGATCAAGCCGCGTTGGCCTTTGCCGATGGGGGAGAAAAGGTCGATGACGCGGGTGGAGAGGGTGCTCTTTCGGCCGGTCAAGTTGAATTTCTCGTCGGGGAACAATGGGGTCAAGTGCTCAAAGCTGACGCGGTCACGGATAAAGTCGGGCTCGCGGCCGTTGATGCTGATGACTTTGGTGAGGGGGAAGAATTTCTCGCCTTCACGCGGGGGGCGCACTTCTCCGCGTACGGTGTCGCCCGTTTTAAGGCCGAATTGCTTCACTTGCTGGACCGAAATGTACACGTCGTCCGGCGAGTTCAAGTAGTTGTAATCGGAAGATCGCAAAAAGGCAAAATTGTCGGGCATCATTTCAACCACGCCTTCCGTGGGGATGATGCCTTCAAATTCGTACTGGCGGCGGTCCGAGCGCTCTTGGCGTTCGGGACGTGGGCCGCGCTCTTGACGCTCGCTGCGTTCGGGGCGTTCGCCGCGAGGTCCACGCTCTGGACGATCCCCTCGGTCTGGGCGGTCTCCGCGATCTGCACGGTCTCCACGTTCCGGACGATCACCGCGCTCGCCACGAGGGCCGCGGTCACCACGTTCTGGACGATCTCCGCGTTCTGGACGATCTCCGCGTTCTGGACGTTCGAAACGCTCGCCGCGCTCTCCGCGCTCTGGGCGGGGTCCGCGCTCGCTGCGCTCG
>JAYQOY010000003.1:49513-64840 GCA_038145075.1 Schleiferiaceae bacterium
CGGGCGTGCCTAGGCCAGCAATAGCCTCTAAAAGTTCAGGTTTGCGCATGTAACGCGCCTTGGGGATGCCGAGGGCTTCGCCCATGGCTTTGAGTTCGGGAAGTTTCAATCCCTCGATATCAGGGGAATTAGCCATAAAAAATGCTAAGGGTGATCTGAAAAAGTCGGTTCAGTAAGAAAGTCTCGATGGAGAAAGGTGCAGGAAGTGCACCGAGGATGTACTGCAATAGTACAAAAAATTCGGAAATTGCGGCCATTATGTGGCAACGTATTCAAACTCTCTACATGGCCCTCGGCGCTGTGATGTTCTTTTTGGTCGGTTATGGCAATGCCAGCAATGCCCAAGCGCTGCTGTCGGGGCTGGGCGTGGCCTTGCTTTTGGCCAATGTGACGTACTACAAGCACCGAAAGCGCCAATTCATGGTAAACCGTGTGGTGGTCATCGTTGCCTTCGTACTGGAAGGATGGCTACTCTACGGCTCCTACGGCGGTGAGATGGAGGCCCTATCCAACACGGCGATGCTTCAACTCGCGGCCCCTTTGTTGGCGGTCATTTTTTCAGCCCTAGCCAACCGAGCCATTCAGGCCGATGAAAAGAAAGTGAGCGCGGCAGATCGCCTGCGCTAAGCGTCCTCAAGATTTTCCAAACGCCCGCGTTTGCCCAGCTCGATGACTTCGAGCTGTTGAACTTTGCCTTGCTCCACGGTGAAGCGAAGCATCGTGCGCATGTGGTGAAAGCCATGGTGGCCAGCGGCTCCTGGATTCAAGCATAGGACCCCCGAAGGATCGTGTCCTGCTCTCAGAATGTGGCTGTGCCCGCAAATAAATACGTGAGGGCGCAGCGCGGCTAGTTTCTTTTTGATGGGAGAGGGGAGGCGTCCGGCGACCCCGCCAATGTGAGTAATCCACACCCGCAATCCGTCCACCTCAAAGTGGAGGTCTGCCGGCGCTTCGCGACGCATGGAGGCGTCGTCGATGTTGCCGTGGACCGCACGAAGGGGCTTGACGTCCGCTAGGGCGTCCAACACCGCGATGTCTCCGATGTCTCCGGCATGCCAGACTTCATCGGCCGCTGCGGCATGGCGCAGAATATCGGCGTCCATGTGCGAGTGCGTATCGGAGAGTAAAAGGATTCGGCGCGCTGTACCTTTGGCATTCATCTATGCAAAAGTCGGAAAACCCTCGGTATGCGATGCGCTTGGCGTATCACGGTGCGCCATACAGCGGTTGGCAAGTGCAGCCCGGGCAAAAAACCGTCCAAGGGGAGCTTGAAATTGCCCTTTCCTCTCTGCTGCGAAACGAGATCCAAGTGGTCGGAGCGGGCCGAACAGACACCGGCGTTCACGCCGCCAACTATGTCGCCCATTTTGAAGGCCCCGCGGGGGTGGACGTGGAAGATTTGACCTACCGCTTGAATCGATTCTTGCCTCCGCGCATTGCCGTCCATGAAATTCAGCCTGTGGCGGAGGACTTCCATGCACGCTTTTCAGCCACCTCGCGCGCTTACCGCTATGTGGTGCGCCGCAGTAAAAATGCCTTTGACACCGATGTGGCGTGGTACTACCAGCGCCCGATGGACCTGGACAAGCTGCACCGAGCGGCTGAAAGTTTGTTCACCACGATCGAATTTTCCGCCTTTGCCCGCACAGGCAGCCACACGGGCACGACGTTGTGCACCCTAGAACATGCCCGTTGGTTAGACCATGGCGATATCTGGGTGTTTGAAGTGCGCGCTAACCGCTTTTTGCGCAACATGGTTCGGTCCCTCGTAGGCACCATGGTGGAACATGCCTTAGACAAGCGCAGTTGGGAGTCCTGGCAGGACCTCCTGCTTGGTGGTGAACGCCCGGATGCGGGCGATTCAGCCCCGGCACATGGCCTTACTTTTGCAGGCGTCACCTATCCAAATTCTCCTTTTAATGAGCGCGAACACGCCCCCTTCTAAACCTGCCGTTTCCGGCAAGGCCTTTGACTGGCAGGTGCTGCGGCGCGTGTTGAGCTATGCCAAGCCCTACCGATGGCAGACCATAGCGGCGGCCGTCTTGTCGGTGCTCATGGGCGCCTTGACGACGGCGCGGCCGGTATTTGTTCGGGAAGGGGTGGACGATGCCGTTGCCAAGGCCGATTGGCAGGCCCTGTACACATCAATGCTGTTGCTGGGCGCCACCTTGGTGCTGGAAGCACTTGGGCAGTTTGCCTTTATCTATGCGACCAACGATTTGGGGCAGCGTGTGATTAAGGACATTCGGATCAAGCTCTTTGGGCGCCTTTTGCACTTCAAAATGCCGTTTTTCGACAAAACGCCTGTGGGGACCTTGGTGACCCGAACCGTTTCCGATGTCGAAACGATGGCGGATATATTTTCGGACGGTTTGCTGGTGATTTTTGGCGATCTCTTCAAGATTGTCGTCATGGTCGCGGTGATGTTCTTCCTCTTCGATCCGGCGCTGGTGGCCATTAGCCTTTCGGTTATTCCCTTCCTGTACATCGCGACGCGCTGGTTCCAAAAGAGCATTAAGTCGGCCTTTACGGATGTTCGGAACCAAGTGGCCGCGCTAAATGCCTTTGTGCAAGAGCGCATTACGGGCATGGCCATCGTGCAGCTTTTCACGCGCGAACGCAAGGAGTACGGACGCTTTGAGGCCATCAACGCCAAACACCGCGATGCCAATATTCAGTCCATCTGGTACTTCAGCTTGTTCTTTCCCATCATCGAAATGTTGTCCGCCGTTAGCATTGGCCTGGCCATTTGGTATGGCGGATTGGCGGCCGCGAGTGGCGCAGCCATCAGCATTGGCGACCTGACGGCCCTGATTCTCTTTATCAACTTGCTCTACCGGCCATTGCGTCAGTTGGCGGACCGTTTTAACACGCTCCAAATGGGCATGGTGGCCAGTGATCGCGTCTTGAAACTCATCGCGGAGGAAGCCGAAATTGAGCCCACGGGTGGGCATTCCGTGTCGCATGTGGCCGGCGAAGTGGCCTTCAAAGGGGTGCATTTCTCCTATTTACCCGACGAGCCTGTGCTCAAAGGCATCGACCTGCATATTCCGGTGGGCGAAACATGGGCCCTCGTGGGTGCGACGGGCTCTGGAAAGAGCACGCTGGTGCACTTGCTTTTGGGCTACTATCCCGTCACGGAAGGCGAGATTCAGCTCGATGGTGTTCGCCTGCGCGACTGGAGCCTAAACTCCCTGCGCAGCCACGTGGCGCTTGTCCAGCAGGATGTTTTCCTCTTTTCCGACACGGTCCGAAACAACGTCACCGTCTACCGCCCCATCTCCGACCAGGCCATTTGGGATGCTGCGGAAGCTATGGGCATTGCCGAATTCCTGCGAAGCCTCCCCGGCGGCTTGGACTACGACGTCAAGGAGCGCGGTGGCATGCTGAGTACCGGCCAGCGCCAATTGCTCGCCTTCCTGCGCGCCTACCTCCGTCAACCTAGTTTATTGATTTTGGACGAGGCGACTTCCAGCATTGACTCTCAAGCGGAAGAGTGGATTCAACGGGCCACGGTGGGTCTAACTGCAGGCCGAACCTCATTGGTAGTCGCGCATCGGTTAGCCACCGTGTTGCACGCGGATCAAATTGTCGTGTTAGACAAAGGGCGCGTGGTGGAGCAAGGCCGCCACGAGGAACTCCTGGCCCGAGGGGGTGCCTACGCCAACCTCTACGAAAAGCAATTTTTTGGCGAAGAGGGCTAAGCCTGAAGCCCCAGTAGATTTTTGGGATCGTCGACAGGTAGCGCAGGCGCACAGGCCTGAAGGACCGCCTTGAAGTGTTCGGGGTGGCGGATTTGGAAGGCAATCGTTCGGCCCGAATGCAATGCAAACAGTACATAGAGTCCCTCATCAAAGGCATATGCATGAACCTTCTTGTGTGATCCAAAGCTGTTGATGCGCAACCCCCAGCCTCCAAAATCCCCTATAGGACTGAGCTTAGCGACGGATGCGGAATGAATATCGCTCCACGAACGCCACTTCCAGGACCACACAAATGGTCGGTAGATGACGCCAATGCCCCGGGCATTGATCCGCAAGCGGCACCAGGACATGATCATTGCGGCCACCCCAGCTTCGAGCGCTATCACACTGAGGAGCACCCAAAAAAGCGTGGGTCCCTCCGTGGTGGGGCGGCCGGCAAAGTAGGCAGCTAAATCATTCCACCCGACGGAAATGATTATCGTCAACGTCGTAGTTAGGCTGATGCCCATAACGATAAGAAAGGCTGGTGGGATGCGGAATTGATCGCGGTATTCCATGGTTTAAAAATACGCGAAGAACATTTGCGGATAAAAGGTGTTTGAACACCTTGTGTGTGCTGTATATTTGGGCACGAATGTAAATCATGTTTAAACATCAAATTCAAATGAAAAAACTTCTTTCCCTTTCTGCTGCGGCTTTGTTAGCTGTAGCCTGTGGCCAAGGCACGCTGGATGCTACGGATGCGCAAGATGCTGCCCAAGGCGGCCAAACCCTCACGGTCGATGCGGCAGCTTCCGGTATTGAATGGTACGGCCACAAGCCTTTCGTAGAGAACTACGGACACGGCGGTACGTTGGCGATTACGGAAGGCACTGTGGGCGTTGAAAACGGCGCTTTAGTCTCCGGTAGCTTCGCCTTAGACATGAACAGCATCGTGTGCACCGATGAAGCGCTTCCCCAAGAGAAGAAGGACTACTTGGTAGGTCACTTGAAGAGTACCGATTTCTTTGCGGTAGACAGCTTTGCGGTAGCTACGTTTGAAATCACCGGCGTGGAGGCTCAAGAAGGAGAGAACAATTCCTTGGTGTCTGGAAACTTAACCTTGCGCGGAGTGACCAACAATATCCAGTTCCCTGCAAACGTCACGGTGACGGATTCTGTTTTGACCTTGACGGCACCTCAGTTCAACATCGACCGCAAGCAGTGGGGTGTTATGTACGCCTCAACGAGCATTGTGGATCTCGCAAAAGACAACTTGATCTCCGACGACTTGGGCATCAAAATTACCGTTACTGCTAAGCTTTAAATCGCTAGCTGTTGATTGGGTGAAGGCCTCGGCGAATGCCGGGGCTTTTTTTATGCCTCGGTATGAAGCAGCTGCGAAAAGGCAGCTTCCAAAGTGGGGTAGTGGTAGGTAAATGCGGTAGGCTCCCATTTGGCCGCGGAACATTTGGTGCTCATCAAGCCGACTTGGGCCATTTCTCCGAGCGCAAGACGCAAGGCCCAGGCCGGTACGGGGGGAAAGAAATAAGGGCGATTGAGGATGTGCGCCAGGGTTTTGGAAAATTCCGCATTGGTCACTGAATAGGGACCGACGCCATTCCAAACGCCCTCTTCAGGGTGCTGGGCGAGGTAGGCAAACTGCCGGGCCAAATCCTCCACATGAATCCAAGGCATCCAATGGCGCCCGTTGCCTAAGGGAGCGCCCAATCCAAGCTTGAAAACAGGCAGCAAGGTGGCCATGACGCCACTTCCAGGCCCAAGGACAATGCCAATGCGCACCTTGGCTACACGCAGTCCCAAGTCGGCCATGCGGTCGACACTGGCCTCCCATTGATGCACCACCTCTCCGAGGAAGCCTTGGGGATGGCCGTCATTTTCCGTGTAGAGGTGGTCCGGGTGGTTGGGGTAGATGCCTACGGCGGAGGCGCTAATGATGGCCTCAGGACGCTGATCCGCCGGAAGTTGAGCAATGGCCGCCTCCAAGGTGGCGCTGCCTTTGACGCGGCTATCCAGAATGGCCGCTCTATGCTTGGCCGTCCAACGTTCAGCGACGTTGGCGCCCGCTAAGTGGATGATGTGCGTGACGCCTTGGAGTGCATGGGCATCCATTGTGCCTTTGGAGGGATCCCAGTGGAAGCGGTTGGGCGCGGGGGACCTTCGGGTAGAAAGGTGCCGAACGACATGCCCTTGATGCTCCAAAAGGCGCGAGAGGGCCTGTCCAACCATCCCAGTACCCCCAGTGATCAAATACCTGTGCATCATCCACAAAAGAACCGCATTTTTGTTTTACAGTTCACGCCATGCACGAATTACGACCACATTCCGGATGGGAAAACCGTTACCGCGCGACGGAGGACCCGCGATGCCCGTTTTATTTGGAGCAGGGCGCGCCCGAAATGGGCTACCACCGCATGTACGATTTTGTCATTCATCCCGAGTGGGACAGCGTCGGCTGTGAGACGCTCTTCGTGAAGCAGATCTTCGCGGACTACGAGCAAGGCTACGTCGTTTTGGAGCTTATTGGCGAATGGAACGATGCCGTCCACAACGATGTGATGGAGGTGAAACGACGCTTTGCGGATCCACTGCTCGCCCAAGGAGTTGACAAGTTTCTCTTGATTGCAGACAACTTGCTCAACTTTCATGCGGGTGAAAGCGACTACTACGCCGAATGGGCCGAGGAAACCGAAGGGGGTTGGGTCGTCATCCTCAACGCGCGGGACCATGTCCTGCAGGATTTGACCGATGCACGATTGACACGCTATGTATGGGCGGGGGAGCGCTACCGCTTTGGGGCCTGGCGCGCGCAAGATCCTCTCGCCTTATGCCAAGGCGTGGATCAGATGATTCAGCGGCAATTGGGATTTTAGAGGCGGTACATCCACCCTTTGGGGTCGGCAGTGCGTCCGTAACGAAGGTCGGCGAGCGCATGTTTGACGCGCATTGCGACGCCATCTCCAGGAGCGGGTACTGGGATGACTTCGCCTTGGTAGCCAAGACCGTCAATGGGACTGACCACGGCGGCGGTTCCCATGCCAAAGGCCTCCTGCAAGTTGCCATTCTTGGCGGCTTCCACGATTTCATCCACAGAAATGCGGCGCTCTTCCACGGGAATGCCCCATTCTTTGGCTAGAATCAAGATGGACTCGCGCGTAATGCCATCCAAAATGCGGTCTGAAAGTGCGGGGGTCACTAAGGTGCCATTCACCACGAAGGCCACGTTCATGGTGCCTGCCTCCTCGAGGTAGGCGTGCTCAGCGTGGTCGGTCCACAATACTTGGTTGAAGCCCTCTTCTACCGCACGGCGCGTAGCCAAGAAAGCACCACCGTAGTTGCCGGCGGCTTTGGCGAAGCCTACACCCCCTTCAGTGGCGCGCGTGAAGTGCTGTTCAATCTTGACCTTGACGGGCTTCGTGTAGAGTTCGCCTACAGGGCTGGTGACAATGGCAAAGGTGTACTCTTCCGAGGGGCGTGCAGCCACAAACTCCGAAGACGAGAACAAGAAGGGGCGCAGGTAGAGCGCTGTGTTTTCACCGCGGGGAACCCATTCTGCATCCAGGCGAATGAGCTCGCTTAAACCTTCCATGAAGATTTCTTTGGGCACCGCAGGGATGAGCATGCGCTCGCCGGATTTGTTCAGGCGCTCCCAGTTGCGTTCGGGCCGGAAGATAGCGATGCCCCCGTCCGCTTGGCGGTAGGCTTTCTGGCCCTCAAAAACCGCCTGGCCATAGTGCAAAGCGTGCAAGCCAAGGCCTTGTTTCAAGGAGCTGTAAGGCTGAATAACTCCCTCTCCCCATTGACCATTCTTGTATTCACAGATAAATACGTGGTCCGACAATCCAGCACCAAAACCAAGGTTGTTAAAATCAATGGTAGAAATGCGAGACTCGGTTGTAGGGATGACTTTCATGCGCGTGTCGAGGAAGGGTTCAAGGGTCGGCTTGTCAGCCGGTGCAAAGGTACAAAGGTTTGATTGTACCTTTGCCAAAAGCCAAATAATGAAACGAATTTTGATTCCCGCAGTGGCGCTTTTCGCCGCGTGCACCAACCCCGAAGCGCAGCCTGAAGCGCAGATTTCCTACGACTACTTCGGCGATACCGTTCAAGTAGCAGACACTACCTCGTTGACGGCCTTGTTGGCGCAGCTTCAGGGTGGCACAGATTCCGTTTACGGCACCTTTGCAGCGCCTATTTCTTCCGTCTGCCAGGTCAAAGGCTGCTGGATGCAGTTGGATTTGGGCAATGGTGAAGAGGCCTTGGTTCGCTTCAAGGACTACGGCTTCTTTGTTCCCATGGATGCGGCTTCCGAGCTGGCCTTTGTGGAAGGCGGCTTGAAGGTCGACACTCTGTCGGTGGACTGGTTGCGTCACCAAGCGGAGGACGCAGGAGCCTCGGATTCTGCCATTGCAGCGATCACTGAACCCAAAATCAGCTATTCGGTGCTCGCTACAGGCGTTGCACTCGCGCAGAAGGAGCGCGCGGCAGCCTCCGAAGAGGCGGAAGAGCACGACCATAGCAGCCATGAACACTAATCGAAAGGCCTGGTCAACAGGCCTTTTTCTTTGGGCCCTAGCCTTGGCGGTGGGCTGTCAAAATTCGGGAGCCGAATCTTCTGAAGCGACGGCAGAAGCGCCCACGCGCAGTGGCCTCTACCAGGCGAGCGAATTGGCCTTGACCATGCGGGACATGGCTAAAGACATGGAGTCCTTGCGCCAAAAGGCAGACGAGGGCACCTTAACCGTGGAAGATGTGGAAGCTTTGATGCAGACCCACCAAGCGATGGCCACCGATGCACCGACCAAACCCGAAGACATTAAGCCTAGCTATGCGGGTTATTCGGAGGCCTACTTGAGCCAATTGGAAGAGCTACGGGCTGCTATCGCTGAGCAGGCTAGCCGTGAAGAGCGCCTAGACGCCTTCAATGCCGCCATTGGAACCTGTGTGGCATGCCACCAAGATCATTGCCCGGGTCCCATTGCGCGCATCCAAAAAATCAAAGTCCAGCCGTGAACACGCGGGTCATGACCCGCGACGGAAGTCCCACGCTGGAAAGCCACCGCTGGGGCTGTGCCTTCCATTCGCGCCACGGTGCGTTGACGGAGGCCTTGCACGTGTACATCCAAGAGGGCCTAGTACATGCTGCTGCTCAGAATGCGGGACCGCTCCACATCCTTGAAATGGGCGCCGGAACGGGATTTAACGCGGCCTTAGCCTTGGAATGGGCTCAGAAACATGGGCGTGAACTTCACTATACGGGCATCGATGTGGCCTTGCCGGAATACGAAGACTGGGAAGCCTGGCGGGATGGCTGGCCGCAACGCCCTAGCTGGATGGCTGGGGCGCAGCACATTCGGGACGCTTGGGCGGCGGGTCAGTGCTTTGAAGAAAATGGGCTGTCCGCCACCTATGTACAGGGCTTAGCCTCTGAGGTGTCCTTACCTATCGGCATGCATTGCGTGTTTTACGACGCTTTTTCGCCTTCACAACAGCCAGAGCTATGGACGCCAAAGGCTTTGGCGCCGTGGTTGGCCGCACTGCATCCACAAGGCTATCTCGTGACCTACTGCGCCCGAGGGGATGTTTTTAGAGCCGTTCGTGCCATGGGCTATCGCGCGGAGCACGTGCCAGGCCCTCCTGGAAAGCGGGAAATGCTGCGTGCCTCCGTAGTTTCGCACCGATGAAGCGTTATACCCACCGCATCTATGGCTTTCTCCAGCGCCCCACTGGGGAGGTGCTGGTCGCACTGGAACGCTTCAAGGACCGCCCGCTGATCAAATACCCGGGCGGCGGGCTCGAATGGGGGGAAAGCCATGCAGAATGCTTAATCCGCGAGTTCCAAGAAGAACTGAGCCTAGACATCCGTCTTGGCGACTGCGTATTCTTCAATGATTTCCCCGTCATTTCAGCCTTTGACACCGACGTCTACGTGCAAGCCTTTTTCTACCGCGTTGAGGCAGTGAACGAAGCTGCTGTCGAGGCGATAGCGACGGTGGATACCTGGGAGGTTCCAGCGGAGAATGGAGAGCAATTCAAATGGGTGAGGCCGGAAGACTTGGATCCTGCGCGCTTTACCTATGCGATAGAACAAGTGGCTACGCGCGCGTGGCTGGCCGAAGCCAGGAGCCAGCGATAGGGCATATCGGCTGCCAATCTCCTTTGCAGGTGGCTACTGTATTCAAGAAATACCCTTCCGCTTTACGGGCGGCACCCAAGGTATGGACCTCCCATTCACCGGACGGACTTGAACCCACGTACACGTGCATGCGGCCAAAGAGGTCAGTGCCCAGCGCATCGCTTAGGGCAGTCAAGGCCTTCATGCGGCTGTCGATGGAGCATCCACTGGCTGCGTGGGCGCGCTCGTCCACAGCCAAGGCTATCAACCGCTGATGCACTGTCGTAAAGCCCGCCTGAACAGGCGTTCCGTGGGCGTTCCAACCGTCGCAAAGGGCGGACAGATGTGCATGTACAACGGAGTTTTGGTCCTCTGCCCAGGGCTGTGCGGCAGAGAAGCACCAAAATCGACTTTCATCGGGAAGCGATTCCCAGGACTTAAGCGCCATGCGACTGGTCTAGGGCTTCAGCAATGTCCAAAACTTTCACGGAGCCTTCTTTCTCAAAATGCTTGACACCGTCCGTGAGCATGGTGTTGCAGAAGGGGCATCCCGTGGCGATGACGGCTGGTTCAGACTGGAGGGCTTCTTCCGCGCGCTCGTGATTGATGTCCTTGTTGCCTTTTTCGGGCTCCTTAAACATCTGAGCGCCCCCCGCGCCACAGCACAGGCCGTTTTTCTTGCAGCGCTTCAATTCGATGAGGTCGGCTTCCAACTGCCCGAGCACCTCGCGAGGCGCTTCGTATTCGTTGTTCACGCGCCCTAAGTAGCAAGGGTCGTGGAAGACCACGCGCTTGCCTTTGAACGCACCGCCTTCTACTTTGAGCTTGCCTTCTCGGAGCAAGGTTTGGAGGTACTGGGTGTGGTGGTAGACTTCGTAGGTTCCGCCGAGCTCGGGGTATTCGTTCTTGAGCGTGTTAAAGCAGTGCGGGCAGGTGGTCACGATGCGTTGCACTTCATAGGCATTGAGGACCTCAATGTTGGCCAATGCCTGCATTTGGTAGAGAAACTCATTGCCGGCGCGGCGAGCGGGATCCCCTGTGCAGCCCTCTTCAGCGCCGAGAATAGCAAAGCTGACGCCGGAACGGTGAAGCAAGCGCGCAAAGGACTTGGTGATGCGCTTTGCGCGGTCGTCGTAGCTCCCTGCGCAGCCTACCCAAAAAAGTACGTCCGGCTTTTCTCCGCGCTGGGTGAGTTCAGCTAGGGTAGGGATGTGCATGGGCTCGCTCATAAGGTCTTAGTCTTCAAATACTTCTATCGTGGCAGGCTTGCGAACCAAATCCGTAAAGGCTCCGGTGTAGCGCGTGGCGCGAACGATGTGGTTGTCAATCCAGTGGTAGTTGCCGCCACGGGGTTTGCCCATCAGCAAACCGTGGTAGGGGAAGCCGTGGCGTTGGAGCCAGGTTTCCGTCACCTTGCGGTGTTCTTCCGTGCGGGAAGTGAAAAACGTGATCACATGGCCTTCTGCGTACCACTTTTGAATGGTTTCGAGGGCGTCCACGTACACCGCTGCCGTGGCCATACGCTCGGGTTCCTCGTTGGGAATGTCGTCGCAAATCGTCCCGTCAATGTCGATCAAGTAGTTCTTGACGTCTTCAGGGAGAACGGGGCTGATTTTCTGTCCGTTAACGGTAATTTCTTGAAGGTCCTTGGTGCTCATCCGCCTTTAGTTTTCCGTGGTCCACAGCGCACGGTCCGCCTGAGGGTAGGCCCAGGGGGCGCCGTTGTTTTCCACATTGTTCATCATGGTGTTTAGCGAGGCAGGCGCAGCGGATTCTTCCATCACCAGGTACTGCCTCATTTGCTGGATGATGTCCAAGGGGTCGATGTTCAGGGGGCAGGCTTCCACACAGGCATTGCAGGTGGTACAGGCCCAAAGCTCTTCGCGGCTGATCCAATGGTCGAGCAGCGTGTTGCTGTTTTCAGGGGTTGTCAGGAGTTGTTCGACGCGGTCGCGGGTCGCCATCATGATTTTCCGAGGCGATAGCAGTTTGCCCGTTTGGTTGGCCGGGCATTCGCTGGTGCAACGTCCACATTCGGTGCAGCTGTAGGCGTTGAGGACATTGACAAAGTGCAAGTCTTCGATGTCTTTGGCGCCAAAGCGGGCGGGAACTTCCGTAGAATCGGGCACATAGCTGGGGTCCAGCATGGCCTTGATTTCACGCGTAACCGAAGTCATGGCGGGAATTCGGCCACGAGCGCTCAACTTGCTGTACCACGTATTCGGGAAGGCCAGAATGATGTGGAAGTGCTTGCTCTTGGGCAAATAGTTTAAAAAGGCCAAAATGCCAAGGAAGTGAAACCACCAAGCAGCCTCCATCCACAGGTGCAAGGCCTCTGGACTCAAGCCGGAAAATAGAGGGGCCAAAGCTTGTGCTACCACAAAGGGGGCATGCCCGTCCGGCATGGCTGCTTCCGCGGCATTCATAACCAAGAGGGCCGCCATCAGGACAATTTCCGTGTAGAGAATGATGGCTGCGTCTTGTTGGGGCCATCCCGTCAAGTCGCTGTGCGTGAATCGGGCAATGCCGCCAAACCAGCGGCGAAGCAAGAATACCACGCAGGCCACAATGACCAAAACTCCGAGGATTTCAAAGAAGTTGATGGCTGCGGTGTACAGGCCACCAAGAGGCGCTTGCAAGATGCGGTGCTGTCCGGTAAGGCCGTCTAAGAGGATTTCAAGGACCTCCAAGTTGATGAGTACAAACCCGACGTACACAATCAGGTGAAAGAAGGCGGCGAGGGGACGAGCGCCCATTTTGCCTTGCCCCAAGGCTACGCGGGCCATGGTTTTCCAACGCTCGGACCTTTGATCGTGCCGGTCGGTTTTACGCGCCAGGGCCAATCCTTTTCGCAAGCGCACCAGTTGTTTAGCAAAGAGGCCTGCGCCCGCTGCTAGTGCGAGTACGAATAGGAGTTGTCCGATCATTCCGTTTTCTTGTCCTTGTTTTTGCCGCCAAAAATGGAAATCTCTACGTAGCGACCAGGGTGTTCTTTGATGTCTTCTAGGAGCTTGTCCAACGATAGGATGGCGTGGTTGACTTCGTCGTAGAGGGAGTCATTGGCCACCAACTTGCCTAGGGTGCCTTCTCCCGCTTCAATGTTGGAGGTGATGGCATCCAAGCGTGTGGCGGTCTTGCTCAGGCTGCGCATGGCTTCGCCCGCATTGGCGCGCGCCAAAGTGTCTGAGATGTTGGCCAAATTGTTGAAGACGCGGTCCAACTCGTCGCGGTTCTCGTTCAGCATGCTCGTCAAGCGCTCCAGATTTTGCGTGGCCGAACCAAGTGCCTCGCGGTTCTCCGACATGTACAGGCTGAGCTCATCTGTTATCGTACCAAGATTACTGATGGAACGGTTCACGTTGTCAAAGGAGGTTCGGAACTCCTCCTGCATCTCACCGCCCAAGAAGCCTGTCAGGATATTTACGGTGGAATCCAAGCTGGCGAGCAATTTTTCTGCCTTCACCTTGACGGGTAGAACTTCCTTGTTGATGGATTCGGACAAAGAAGCTTCAATGGCCGAACGAAGCGTGTCTCCCGACTCGATTAAAACGCTACCTTTTTCAAGAATCAATGCGATCTCCTTGGCGCCCAACAAATCGGCTGAACGAATCTCTGCCAGACTGTTCGCCGTGATCGGATAGTCCGTCGTGATGTTCATTTTTACGACAATCTTTCCACTGTTGTTGGGGTGGAAGTAGACGTCACTCACCTTGCCGACGGAAAATCCGTTTAGGGTCACACTTTGACTCTTGGTGATGCCCTCTGTGTTGTCGTAGACGGCATACACTTCTGTACCGTGTTCAAAGAGATCGGATCCCTTCAAAAAACTGATTCCCCAGTACAAAACGGCAGCGGCCAAAACCACTACAACTCCGGCTTTAAATTCTCGTGAAAACATAGGGCTACAAGATACAATTATTGGCGAAGGCGTTCAGCTTCTGCAGGTGAAATTCGGTCGTCGCCTTTGTAGGCTACGATAAAGGCATCCGCAAAGCCTTTTTTCTGCACGCCTCCAAGCGCTGCTTTGGCATCGTCGAGGGTCAAGTAGTGCCCTTGCAGGTAGCGGTACAAGCGTCCATCGGGCTTGATCCAAACATCTTCAACCGCATTAAAGGGAGCTTCGGCAGGGGATTTTTTCAAGCCTGAAACCGAAAGTTGAATCGCAAATACGACCGTCGGTGCCGGAGGCGGGGCAGGGGCGACCACCTCTTGCGCTTGGCCTTCTGCGCTACCAGAGTTATTTGGTTGAGCAGGTGATAGGCCGCGCTCACGACGCGCTTTGTAGGCTCCAAACGAACGGGCAATCGCCGTGGACATAGCATCCTGACCTTCACTGCTGTTGAGGTAGTCCTCTTCGGCCGAGTTGGTGGTGAAACCCAGCTCAATCAGGACAGAGGGCATGGAACAACGGCTCGTGACGTACAGGGGTTGCTGGCGAACGCCTCGGTCTTTTCGGCCCACGTCGTTGCGGAAGGCATTCTGTATGGTCTGAGCAAATTCAATGCTCTGGGTCTGAAAGGCGTACTGGTAGAGCGTAAGGGCGATATAGCTCTCCGGCTTGCGCGGGTCAAATCCTTCGTACTTGTCTTGGTAGTTGTCCTCCATCAAAATGACCGAGTTCTCACGTAGCGCTACCTGGTTTTCATCGTCGTGGTTTTTTCCCATCACGTAGGTGGTGGAACCGTAGGCAGATTTGTTTTCAGCCGCATCGCAGTGGATACTGATGAAGAGGTCGCCTTGCTCACGGTTGGCAATGGCGGTGCGCTCATAAAGTTCTAGAAAACGGTCCGAATTCCGCGTCAACACCACCTGCACGTCGGGATAGAGCTCCTTGATCTTAGCCGCGGTTTGTTGCGCAACTGCTAATGCCACGTCTTTTTCCGTGCTTCGGTAGCGACGTGTTCCCAGGTTTCCGGGGTCTTTTCCGCCGTGACCGGCGTCGATAATAACCTTCTGCACGCGATCCGAGGACTTCGCAACAGGGGTGAAACCGAGATAGGGCACCGCCAAAGCTGCAATAAGTACCCACGTTAGGCGTTTCAATGCTGTACTTTTGGACTTCGTATTCATGGGGATGCACACAAAATTACGTGGTTTAGCGGCAACTTGCCTGCTGGCGTTGGGTTCTTTTTCGGCCTTCGGGCAGGAAGACCCACGTACAGCTCCTATCCAATTTCATTCCAATCAAGATGGATTGTATTTGGTCGGTGAAAATGCCGTGCTGCTTCGCGACGATGCGGTGGTCACCATGGAGGGTATGGAGCTTCGCGCCGAGGTCATCAAGATTGACTACGAAAACCACCTACTGACTGCTTACGGGGCACCTGACGCCACCGGAAAAATAATGGGCCGTCCCATCTTTACGCAGGGCGACCGAAAATTCGGCGCCGACACCCTCAAATACAACTACGTCACCCAAAAAGGCTGGGTTTACCAAGGCAATACCACCGAAAGTGGCGGCTACCTCCACGGCGAAAAAATCAAAATGATGGAAGACAGCTCCTACTT
>JAYQOY010000003.1:65366-67659 GCA_038145075.1 Schleiferiaceae bacterium
GGTTCCTTCTTCAAAAACACAACGACCAACGCGCAAGACTTCCAAAAGAACGACATGTCCTCGTCCATCAGCTACACCAAGCGCTGGCCGGGAAGTCCCTTTTCGCTCACGGCAGCCGCGCGCCACCGCCAGAACAACCAAAATGGCACTTTGACGCTCAGCTTGCCGGAGGTGAATTTGGGCATGACCCGCATTCAGCCTTTCGCGCGCCGAAATCCCATCGGCGGCACCCGGTGGTACGAGAAAATTGGCCTGACCTACAGCATGCAGGCGCGCAACGAAACCAACGGCCTGCTCACCGAAATGGCTACGCCTGGGCTCTTGTTTTCGCCGGATCGCATTCGGAGCGGGGTGAACCACAGCGCAGCCATGAACACCAACCTCAAGGTGCTGCGCTACCTCACGGTGACGCCCAACGCCACCTACCAAGAGCGCTGGTACCCCTACGCCCTGGACTACCGCTGGGATTCGGCCACCTCTTCGGTCGTCAAGGATACACTGACCGGCTTCTTTGCGGCCCGCGAGTACGGCGTGAGCGCTGGTGCCAGCACCACGATTTACGGCTTGTTCAATTTCAAGCGCGGTCCCGTCAAGGCCATGCGGCACATGATATACCCCTCGGCGAGTTGGCGCTTTGTGCCTGACTTTACGGGCTCGCAGTGGAATGCGTACCAATCAGTCCAAAGCGACACCGCGGGCACCCTCAAAACCTATTCGCGCTACCAAGGCTTCATCTACGGTGGGCCTGGTTTGGGCAACCAAGGGGGCTTCAACTTCCGATTGCGCAACACCTTAGACGGCAAGTGGCTGGCGCCTGGAGATTCGGGAACCGCCAAGAAGTTCAATGTGTTGGAAGACTTTACCCTCGAAAGCAACTACAACCCCATTCTGACCAGCAATCCTTTGAGTCCGGTGGGCGTTCGGGCCAGTACGAGCTTTTTGAAAAACAAGATTCGAGTATCCTACCAAGGGGCCTACGACTGGTATGCGATAGACTCGAGCGGTCAGCGCACCGAGGACTTCGCTTGGGAAGCGGGCCAAGGCCCATTGCGCCCCGCCTTGCACCAGTTGTCGGTCGATTTGCGCTTCCGCGGGGGCAATGCCGCCGGTCGCCCTGTGGCACCCATGAATGAATTTGGGCTGGAGCAAGACCTCTATCCGGATTACTACGGCTACATGGACTTCATGGACTGGCATGCTCCATGGACCTTCAATGTGGGCTATTCCTTGCGCCAGAATGCGGCTCCAGGTTCCATGGACATGAACACGACCCAAAGCCTTCGCATTGATGCGTCTTGGGAGCCTACTGCCAACTGGCGTTTGGGCATAAATTCCGGCTACGACCTCAAAGCCCGCGACTTCACCTTTACGACCATTGATGTGCTTCGCCAGTTGCACTGCTGGGAAATGCGCATTCGCTGGGTGCCCTTTGGCTATGCCCGTTCCTACAACATTGGTATCGGCGTCAAAGCACCGCTGATGTCCGCGCTTAAATTGGAGCGCCGCCGCGGGATTGGGGATTACTGAGGGCTAGGTAGCTAGAGGGCTAGAGCGCTTGGTTCGTTCCCCTAGCTCCCAAACGCGCCGGAGGCGCTCCCTAGCTCCCAAACCTTCCCCGAAGTACTTTTGCTACATGCGCATCGCTGTTCTGGATAATTTGGATTCGTTCACCTACAACTTGGTGCACCGCTTGGAGCCGATGGTGGATTCGGTGGAGGTCGTTCGGAACGATGATCCGCATGCTATAAGCGTGCTGGAAGCGGCGGACGCGGTCGTCTTCTCGCCAGGGCCTGGTTTGCCGCAAGACGCCGGATGCCTCATGGAAGCGGTGCACCAAATCGTGGGCACGAAGCCCGTTTTAGGCGTTTGCCTCGGGATGCAGGCTCTTGGATTGCACTTTGGTGCGCAGCTTTACCATGCGGGTGCGCCTCAACATGGCGTGGCTCGCGCCATTAGCGAGAAGTTGGAGTCTTCAGTGCTTCTGAATGGAATTTCAACACCTCTGGAGGTCGGATTGTACCACTCTTGGGCGGTCCGAATGCATGACCTGCAATCCTTCTGCGTCGCTTGGACAGCCCAAAACGTGCCCATGGCCGCCGAATGGCCCGAATACCAGGCGTATGCCGTTCAATTTCATCCTGAAAGCGTCCTCACACCCCAAGGGGATGCCATCCTGGCCAATTGGGTGGCTCAGGCTTCGCGCACATTAGCTGGGTAGCTAGAGAGCTCGGGCTGCGCCCTGAAGCTAGAGAGCTAGGTAGCTAGAGAGCACGCGCTTTGCGCTGTGGCTTTT